>JAEYTM010000038.1 GCA_023434015.1 Pseudomonadota bacterium
CATCCGGCCCGCGCGGCTGGGGGCTGGGCGGGGCCGGTACGGCGGCGCTGACCTGGGCGATGGGCAGGTTGCCCATGCCCTCATGCGCGAATTCATCGAGGCCCACCACCAGGTCCGCCGCCGCCAGATAGGCGGCCTTGGCCGTGTCCTGCGCCAGGATGGTGATGCGCCGGTCATGCGCCCGCAGCCGGGCCAGCGCCGGCAGGAAATCGCTGTCGCCGGACAGCAGCACGAATTCGTCGAAGCGCGTGCGATGGTCCAGCGCCTCCCGGATATCGAGCGCCATTTTCATGTCGGCGCTGTTCTTCAACCAAGCGACCGGAGGGCAATCCATGACGTCGAAGCCGGCCTGGACGAAATTGGCGCGGAATTCCGAGAAATAGGCGCGGTTGCGCAGGTCCCGCGTGGCGCGGTAGCGGGCCACGGGCCGGCCCGGCTGGAAATCATGATATCCGCCGGGATTGAGGTAGCAGCGCCGCACCAGCGTGCGCCGCGTGGCCGGCGGCCCGCCATCGCCGCGCCCCTCCAGCCAGGCGAGCCAGGCATCGGGGCGCTCGCCGAAGGCATAGGCGGCCCGTTCATCCCATCTCAGCAGCGCCATGAAGACATTGTCGAAATCAACATAGAGCGCCGCGCGCGGCGGCTGTTCTTGTGCCGCGTTTCGCGGCTGGTCTTGGAAGGTCATGGAGTCATCCGGGCCGAAGAAGTCTCGGCATTCTGGTCATAAGGGGGCAGTCATGTCGGAACTCGCCTTGACGGCAAGGCGGCAGGCTGGTCATGGTCCGCGCCCAGATTGCCCAGCACCACGTCGGCCCCGTCCTCCCCGTAGAGCAGGTCGTTGTCCTTGCCGCCGACCACCCAGTCGTCGCCGTCGCCGCCGTGGACGGTGTCGGCGCCCATGTTGCCGTGCAGGTCGTCGAACGCCGCCCCGCCGACCAGCAGGTCGTCGCCGGCCTCGCCGCGCAGATAGTCCTGGCCCGCGCCGCCGTCGATGGTGTCGCCGCCGCCGCCGCCCAGTATGGCGTTGCGGGCGTCATTGCCGGTGATCCGATCGCCACCCGACCCGCCGACCGCGTTCTCGATCGTGACCCCCGCCGCCACGGCGACGTTCCCGGTCAGGCCGCCGACGTTGGAGAAGAAGCCCGGCCGCAGGTCGATGACCTGGTTCATGGCGTAGCCGGAAAAGTCCAGGGTGTCGTTGCCGCCCACGTCCCAGACCGCGAACACCAGCTTGCTGGACCCGTTCGCGGCGACGAACCACGGCCGGTCGGCGGTCGCGTTGAACCCATAGACGGTGTCGCCCGCCCGGGTCGCCGTGTTCGGCCCGTACTCGAGCTGGGCGGCGGCGATGTCGTCGAGCAGAGGGGCCGCGGAATAGACCCCGCCGAAGCTCGCGCCCGTGTTGCCTTCTCCGAAGTAGCTCATCACCGTGTACTGACGGCTGTCCTCGTAATAGCCGGCGTCGGCCGCGTAGGTGATCGGCTCGTCGTCGTCGCCGGCGTCGTAGTCCGAGGGATGCGCCAGGCCGATGGCGTGGCCGATCTCGTGCAGAAGCACCATCCCGCCATAGTTGCCGACCACCGGTCGGGCATTGGAGCCGCTGGCGACATTGATCCAGACGTCGCCGGCCGCCGAGCCGAACGCCGTCGAGCCCGGATACATGGCGAAGGCCGAAGCCCCCTTCACGCCGGTGCTGTAGTTGCCGAGCAGGATGCTGGCGGCGTTGGAATAGGCCGCCTCGCCACTCGAGCCGATCCCGACCCTGACGAAGGTGATGTTCGCGACGTCCGCCCACCCTTTCAGGGCCAACTCCGCATGCTCGATCTGGGCGGCGTTGAAGCGCGAGAACCCGCCGGCGTCGTCGGGCATCCGGGTCGGCTCGGTCGAACGGAAGGCGTAGGTTACGGTGAAGCCGACTCCGAGCGCCGCCGACCAGCCCGGATCGCCCCGGACGATCTGGTGGCCGGCTTCGGCGATGGTCAGGCTGTCCTTGCCGTTCGAGGCCCCGCCGCCGCGCGCGTCCGCGTTCAGGTAGCGGGCCCCGCCGTCGCCAGCGGCCGTATCGACGAAGACATGGGCGTCAATCGACATCGCAGAATTCTACTCGCACGCCCCCGCCGAATGGTTAAGGGAACAGCGTTCGACGTGCAATTCGGCGGCCCGCGACGCAAGCGCGCACCCGGATGGCGCGGTCGTCAGCCGGTCAGCGCCTTGAGCGCCTCGGCGTCGAAGGGCGCCGCGCTTTTGATGTCGTTGTCGAAGTAGGCGTAGACGTCGCGGCCCTCGGCCCTCCAGCGGCCGATGCGATCGGCCCACGCCTGCAGCTCGGCCTGCGGGTAGCGACCATGGTAGCGGCCGCCAGGCCCGTGGCCGCGGAGATAGACCCAGGAGGCCGTCACCTCCCACGGCGACGGCGCGGAATGGTGGTCGGAGATGCACAGCGCCGCATCATGATCGGCGAGCATGCGGAAGACCGTCGGATCGTACCAGCTCGGGTGGCGGAACTCGACGGCGTGACGGCCGCCCGGCGGCAGCAGCTTGAGGAAGTCCGCCAGACGCGCGTCGTTGCGGCGCAACTGCGGCGGCAGCTGGATCAGCGCCGGCCCATGGTGGTCGCCCAGCGGCGCCATCCGTCCGAACACCAGGGCGACGGGATCGGCGCAGTCCTTCAGCTTCTTGTTGTGGGTGATGAACCGGCTGACCTTCCAGGCGAAGACGAAGCCGGCGGGGGCCCGCCGGGCCCAGCCCTCCACCGTCGCTTCCGATGGCAGGCGATAGAAGCTGGCGTTGATCTCCGTCGTGTCGAAGCGGCTGGCATAATAGCCGAAACGTTCGCGGTCCTTGGTTCCGGCCGGATAAAATGGCCCGGTCCAGGCCCTGTAGGTCCAGCCGGAACAGCCGATGCGGAGCGCGCCCATGGCAGGGTGAACGCGGAGGCCGGGCGGGGAGATGCGGTCCCCGGCGAAGACCTAGTCCAGCGGTACGCGGCCGAGGATCTTCAGCCCATAACCGCCGGAGCCCGGCAGGACCGTCTGGGACGAGGTCAGCAGCAGCATGTCGCGCACGCCGAGATCGAGCAGGATCTGGGCGCCCACACCATAGTCGCGCAGCACCTTGGCCTCGTGGTTGGCTTCCGCCTGACCGTAGCGTTCCGACAGCCAGGCCGGGTCGGAATCGCGGATGAACACCGCCACGCCCGCGCCGTCGTGCTCAGAGATCGCCTTCAGCGCCTTCGGCACATAGTCCCGCCGCGCCTCGACATGACCCAGCATGTCCGCGGCCATGTCCACCCGGTGCATCCGCACCAGGGTCGGCTTCTCCGGATCGACGCGGCCCTTGGTGAGCACCACGTGTTCGGTCCGGTCGATGACATTGCGGTAGATCACCATCCGGAAACGGCCGCCGTAGGCGCTGTCGAACGGCGTCTCCAGAACGCGCTCGACCTGGCGTTCGGTGCGGCGGCGATAGGCGATCAGGTCGGCGATGGTGCCGATCTTCAGCCCGTGCAGCTGGGCGAAGGCGACGAGGTCGGGCAGGCGCGCCATCGACCCGTCGTCCTTCATGATCTCGCAGATCACGCCGGCCGGGTTGAGGCCCGCCATACGGCTGATGTCGACCGCCGCCTCGGTATGGCCGGCGCGGACCAGCACGCCGCCGTCCCGCGCCACCAGCGGGAAGACGTGGCCCGGAGAGACGATGTCGTCGGGACCTTTGCTGGGATCGATGGCCACCGCGATGGTGTGGGCCCGGTCATGGGCGGAGATGCCGGTGGTCACCCCCTCGCGCGCCTCGATCGAGACGGTGAAGGCGGTGCCATGGCCGGACTGATTGTCGCTGGACATCGGCGGCAGCCGCAGCGCCCGGGCGCGCTCGGCCGGGATCGACAGGCAGATCAGGCCGCGGGCGTGGCGGGCCATGAAGTTGATCTGGTCCGGCGTGGCGAACTGCGCCGGGATGATCACGTCGCCTTCGTTCTCGCGGTCCTCGGCGTCCACCAGGATGTAGGGCCGCCCGTTGCGGGCGTCCTCGATGATGTCCTCGATCGGGGAGATCGCGGACGAGACGTCGTCGTCGATGTGGCCCTTGTCGGTGGGCGGGACCAGGTAGGGGCGTGTCATCGGGCAGCTCGCATTCGGGCGAAATCCATGACCTGTTCGGCGACGGTCGAAAGCTGCCAGGCGTCCTTCGCCTCGCGGCAGTCGCCGAGCCCGTCGAACAGATCGGTGGTCGCGTTCAGGGCTGCGCCGAACGGCGTCGGCCAGCCTCTCAGCGCATGTATGATCGAGCGCAGCGCCATCAAGGTCGTGCCCGCCGCCTGCCAGCCGTCGGCGGTGACGATGGTCCCCACGGGCTTGCCCTGGAAATAGGGCGCCGTGTCGCTGCGGCCGATCTCAAGGGTGTCGAGGGCGTTCTTGATCAGGCCCGACAGGGAGCCGTGATAGCCGGGCGTCGCCACGATCACCCCGTCGGCGTCGCGCACCGCGTCGGCGAGTTCGCGCTGCGCCTCGGTCACCTCACCCGGCCGCGGGTCGAAGATCGGCAGCCGCCCGAGGAATTCCCCGCCCAGCAGACGCGTCTCGGCGCCGGCGGCCTCGGCGGCCCTCAGGCTGAAGACCAGCGCCTTCTCGGAGATCGAGCCGGGACGGATGGTGCCGCCGATGCCGACGATCAGCGGCCGGCGCGGCGTCGCCAGCGAAGCGTTCGAATTGTCCGGAATACCCGTCAAAGCAGCGTCCGTTCCTCGGGCCGGCCGTAAAAGCACGTTATCGCCTGCCGCGCAGTAGATATTCTCCGCCCCAGATCCCAGCATGTCCCGGCGTCGCCCCGGACGCAAACGGAGCGCCATCCATGAGCAAGGCCAGGTCCCAGGGGTTCTCGCCCGATCGCCTGCAGCGCATCGACCGCCTGCTGAACGACCGCTACGTCGCGCCCGGCCGCCTGCCCTGCGCCCACTTCGTGCTCGCCCGCCATGGCCAGGTGGTCCACGAGACGGTGCTCGGCCGCCGCGACCTGGAACGCGGCGCGCCGGCGACTGCCGACACCGTCTACCGCATCTATTCCATGACCAAGCCGGTGGTCAGCGTCGCCCTGATGATGCTGGTCGAGGAGGGCGCCGTCGCGCTCGACGACCCGGTGACGAAGTTCATTCCCGAATGGCGCTCGCTGGGGGTCTTCCAGGCCGGCACCCTCCGCGGCTTCGCGACCGAACAGCCGCAACGTCCAATGCAGGTGGTCGACCTGCTGCGCCACACCTGCGGCCTGACCTACGGCTTCCAGCAGCGCACCAATGTCGACGCCGCCTACCGCAAGCTCAGGCTTGATCATGTGCACGGCGACCTCGACCTGGAGGGCATGATCGCCGCCCTCGGCCGGCTGCCGCTGGAATTCTCGCCCGGCGAGGCGTGGAACTATTCGGTCGCCACCGACGTGGCCGGCTACCTCGTCCAGAAGATCGCCGGCCAGCCGCTCGACCAGGTGCTGCGTGAGAGGATCTTCGAGCCGCTGAAGATGTCCGACACCGGCTTCCAGGTCCGCGAAGACCAGCGCAATCGCTTCGCCGCCTGCTACGAGGCCGGTCCCGACGGGAAACTGTCGCTGCAGGACGATCCGGCGACCAGCGACTTCCTGCGGCCGCCAACCCTTCTGTCGGGCGGCGGCGGCCTGGTCTCGACCGCCGCCGACTACCTGCGGTTCTGCAACATGCTGCTCAACGGCGGCGAGCTGGACGGCGCCCGCATCCTGGCGCCTAAGACCGTCCGGCTGATGGCCTCCAACCATCTGCCCGGCGGCCAGGACCTGACGCAGATGTCGCGCTCGCTGTTCTCCGAGAGCACCTACGCCGGCGTAGGCTTCGGCCTGGGCTTCGCCGTGGTTTTCGACCCGCCGCGCACCCTGATCCCCTGCAGCCAGGGCGAGTTCTACTGGGGCGGCATGGCCTCCACGGCCTTCTGGATCGACCCGGTGGAGCAGGTGACCGCGGTGTTCATGACCCAGATGATGCCGTCTTCCGCCTATCCGGTCCGACGCGAACTGCGGACCTTGGCCTACGCCGCCCTGATGGACTGCAACGCCTAGCCGGCGGGCTCCGCCTCCTGGGCGGTGGGGGCGGGCAGGATGCGCGCGGTGCGCCAGCCTCCCCACACGTAATAACCGCCCGCCAGGGTCACCATGACCACCGCGCCCAGCGGGAAGGCCGCCCAGATGGCGTCGGCGCCGAGGCGCGGCTCCAGCAGGGCCGCGAACGGCACCCTAACGCCCCAGAGCGCCAGGATCATCGCCAGCAGAGGCGGCCATACCGTGCCGGTGGCCCGGATCACGCCGTTGAAGATGAACGCCATGCCGAACGGCACAAAGCCCCACAGGACGATGGTGTTGATGTGGGCGGCGACCGGCAGGGCGGCGCTGTCGGCGGGCAGGAAGGCGCGCAGCACATAGGGCTGGGCCAGCATCACCGCCGCGACGAGCGCAGTGGTGCCGACCGCGGCGAACAGCACGCCGCGGCGGGCGATCTCGCCCACCCGGTCCATCCGCCCGGCCCCCACGTTCTGCGCCGCCATGGACGAGACCGCCACGCCCAGGGCCATGGCCGGCATCTGCACATAGGTCCAGATCTGGCTCGCCGCGCCATAGGCGGCCGCGGTGACGGTCCCGTGGGCGTTCACCAGGCTCATCATCGTGGTGGCGGCCAAGGAGACGACCATCATCTGGAAGGCCATCGGCAGGCCCTTGAACACCAGGGTGCGGATGATGGCGGCGTCAGGCAGCAACAGGCGCCACTCCCGAGGGCGCACCACCAGCAGGCTGCCCTTCCGGTAGAGATGGACCATCAGCGCCGCCAGGGTGGCCAGTTCGGCGACCAGGGTGGCGGCCGCCGATCCGGCGATACCCATGGCCGGCAAAGGTCCCGTCCCCAGGATCAGCAGGGGATTGAGCGCCACATTGATGACCACCGTCAGGATGGCGAACAGGAAGGGGGTGCGCGAGTCGCCCGACCCGCGCAGAGCCATGATCAGCAGGGTGAAGACGCAGAGGAACGGGAAGGCCGCGAACACCACGCGGAGGTAGGCGACCGCCTGCGCGTGCGCGTCGGCGGGCGTGCCCATCGCCGTCAGGATCGCCGGCGTCAGGACCATGCCGAGCAGGCCCAGCACCGCGCCAGCGACGGCGAAGAAGGCGGTCGCCACCCCCATAACTCGCCGCGCCGTCGCCTCGTCCCGCGCTCCCAGCGCCTGGCCGAGCATGATGTTGGCGGCCATGGTCAGGCCGAAGGTCGCCCCGATCATCAGGAAGAATATCTGGTTGGCGTTGGAGATCGCCGCCAGGGCGGCCTCGCCCAGGATATGACTGACCCAGGCGGCGTTGGACGAGCCGTTCAGCGACTGGAGGATGTTGGAGCCCAGCACCGGCAGGGCGAAGACGATCAGCGTCCCGCCGATCGGCCCGGTCGTGAGGTCCAGGGCCGCGCGGCCTGCGCGCGGCATGTCGCTCCTCGCCTCCACGTCCATCCCCCCGAGGCGCACGGAGCGCCAGACGCACGCCGCGTCACCCCCGAAAGACGCCGATCCGCCGGCGCGATCAAGCGGGTCCTTGAGAGGCCGGGAAAGTCCGAAGGGTTGAGCGTGCGCCGTTTCGTTGTAAGACGGCGCCCGGGACGGGTGAACTCTATCGGCGGCGGGGGCCGCCCGGATAAGAAAGACCGCATGAAGATCCTGATTACGGGCGGGGCCGGTTTCATCGGGTCGGCCGTGGTGCGCCGGGCCGTCGCAGACGGCCACGAGGTCGTGAACCTCGACGCCCTGACCTATTCCGCCAATCTCGAAAACGTCGCCTCGGTCGCCGGCAGCCCGAACTATGTCTTCGAGAAGGCCGACATCTGCGACGAAGCGGCCGTCCGCGCCATCTTCGCCCGACACAAGCCTGACGCGGTGATGCACCTGGCCGCCGAATCACACAACGACCGCGCTATCGAGGGGCCGCTGGACTTCGTCCGCGCCAACGTCATGGGCACGGCCATCCTGCTCGAGGCCGCGCGCGCCCACTGGTCGAGCCTGGCGCCGGACAGGAAGGACGCCTTCCGCTTCCATCACGTCTCGACCGACGAGGTGTTCGGCGCCCTGGGCGAAGACGGCGCCTTCAGCGAGACGACCCCCTACGATCCCAATTCGCCCTATTCCGCCTCCAAGGCGGGGTCGGACCATCTGGTTCGCGCCTGGGGCCGCACCTACGGCCTGCCGGTAGTGATCACCAACTGCGCCAACAACTACGGCCCGTTCCAATTCCCCGAGAAGCTGATCCCGACGGTGATCACCCGGGCGCTGGAGGGCAAGTCGATCCCGGTCTACGGCGACGGTCGCCAGGTTCGCGACTGGCTGCATGTCGACGACCATGCCGACGCCCTGCTGCTATGCCTGCAGAAGGGCCGCCTCGGAGAGACCTACTGCATCGGCGGCACGCCCGACCGGCGGAACCTGGAGATCATCCAGATCCTCTGCGCGGCCCTGGACAGGTACGCACCCGCCAACACTCCCCACGCCGAGAAGATCGCCTTCGTCGCCGATCGGCCGGGCCACGACTTCCGCTACGCCATCGACGCCGCCAAGCTGAAGGCCGAACTGGGCTGGGAGGCGCGGACGTCGCTGGAGGACGGTCTCGACGAGACCGTGCGCTGGTACGTCGAGAATGCCGACTGGGTCGACGGCATCCGCCAGCGTGGATTCCACTCGGAGCGTCTCGGGCTGGTGAAGGCGTGAGCGTCCGCATCCTGCAGTTCGGGACCACCGGACAGCTCGCCCGCGAGATGATCCGGCAGGCCCCGGGCCACGATGTCGAACTCACCGCCCTCTCCCGCGCCGACTGCGACTTCGCCGATCCGGAACGGGCCGCCCGCCTCGTCCTTGAGCACCGGCCCGACCTGGTGGTGATCGCCGCCGCCTATACCGCGGTCGACCAGGCCGAGCAGGACGTCGAACTCGCCCATCAGGTGAACGCCGAGACGCCCACGGCCATCGCCGGCGCCTGTGGCGAGGCAGGCGCGGCCCTCGTGCATGTCTCCACCGACTATGTTTTCGACGGCCGCAAGGGCTCCCCCTACGCCGAAACCGACCCCACCGGTCCCCTCAACGTCTACGGCGAGAGCAAGCTCTCCGGCGAGCGCATGATGCTTCCGGCCTGCCCGCGGGCGCTGATCCTGCGCACCTCCTGGGTGGTCTCCAGCCACGGGAAGAACTTCGTGAAGACCATGCTGCGGCTGGCCGGCGAAGGCGCTCCCGTCCGGGTGGTCGACGACCAGTTCGGCCGTCCGACCTCAGCCGCCGACCTCGCCGGTTTCATCCTCGGCCAGTCCGCCCGCCTCGCCGCGGCGCCAGCCGGCGATCCGGTCTTCGGCCTGTTCCATTTCGCCAACGCGGGCGAGACCACCTGGCGCGGCTTCGCCCAGGCGGTGTTCGACCTGACGCTCGGCGACCGCGCCCCGCCGGTCGCCGCGATCACCACCGCCGAGCGTCCCGCGCCGGCGCAGCGTCCCGCCCGCGGGACCCTGGACACCGCCAAGCTCGAGCGGGTCTTCGGCTTCAGTCCGCGCCCCTGGCGCGAGGCCCTGGCCGAAATCATCCAGGAGCTCCAGGCCCAGCAGAAGGCGACAGCATGAGACGGCGCGGCATCGTTCTGGCGGGGGGCTCCGGCACCCGCCTGCACCCCCTGACCCTGGCGGTCTCCAAGCAGCTGCTGCCGGTCTACGACAAGCCGATGATCTACTATCCGCTGTCGGTGCTGATGCTGGCCGGCGTGCGCGAGATCCTGATCATCACGACGCCGGAAGACCAGGCCGGCTTCCAGCGCCTGCTGGGAGACGGCAGCCAGCTCGGCGTGCGCTTCGAATATGTGGTCCAGCCGACGCCCGGCGGCCTCGCCGAGGCCTATCTGCTGGGCGAGGAATTCGTCGCCGGCGAGCCGAGCATCATGATCCTCGGCGACAACATCTTCTTCGGCCAGAACTTCTCGTCGATGCTCAAGAGCGCCGACGCCCGCACTTCGGGCGCCACCGTGTTCGGCTATCCGGTGAACGATCCGGAGCGCTACGGCGTCGTCGACCTGTCGCCGGAGGGCAAGGCGCTGTCCATTGAGGAGAAGCCGGCTCAGCCGAAGTCCAACTATGCGGTCACCGGCCTGTATTTCTATGACGGACGGGCCAGCGATATGGCCAAGACGCTCACCCGCTCCTCGCGCGGCGAGCTGGAGATCACCGCCCTCAACCAGCTCTATCTTGAGCAGGGTGAGCTTCATGTCGAGCTGCTCGGCCGCGGCTTCGCCTGGGAGGACGCCGGCACCCACGACAGCCTGATCCAGGCGGGCGAACTGATCCGCACCTTCGAGCAGCGCCAGGGCCTTCGGATCGGCTGCCTGGAGGAGGTGGCCTACCATCACGGCTGGATCGACCGCGACCAGCTGCTGCGTCTCGCGGCGGTGCAGGCCAAGAGCGAGTACGGCCGCTACCTGCGCGACCTGGCCGACAGGCCCCCGGGATTCGACGAGGTCGAATAGGGCGGAGCGGGAACGCGGGCGCTCGGAAGCGCTTATTCGCCCCAGAGATCGTGGATGTCGCCCTTGCGGTTCAGCATCCGCACCGCGCGCTTGACCACCGTCAACAGCCGCTCGCGGCGGGCCGCCTCGTCATAGGTCATCGCCCCGCGGGCCATGCCCTCCAGCAGGAACCGGCCGAGGTCGCGGCTGGTCTGGAAGCGGGGATCCGCGCCGGCCTGCACCATCGCTCCGAAGCGCGCGCCGACCTGGGCATGGTCGAAGGCGCTCTGCGCGGCGGCCAACCGTTCGCGCAGCATCGGCTCGGTGCGCGCGGCCGCCTCCAACTCGGCGAAGGCCACGAAGGGCGCTTCGTGCAGCAGCGCCCAATAGGCGTCAATGGCGTGTTCTGCGGCGTCCACCCCAGGCGCCGGCGGGGTCGAGGCGGCAGCCTCGAACAGCCGCGCGCGCTCCAGCTCGATGTGGGTGACGGCGGCCTCGACCAGCTCCTCGCGGGTGGCGAAATGGTAGAGCATCGCCCCGCGCGTCAGATTGGCCGCGTCGGCGATCAGGGCGTTGGTGGCGGCGTGATAGCCGACCTCCGCAAACAGTTTCAGCGCCGCGTCGAGTATGCGCGCGCGGGTTCTCAGCGACTTGGGAGTCGCCTTGGCAGGGTAGGTTCTGGCGTCCATTGGGACCAATGTTTCGAAGACCTGGGGAGGGTCCGCTCTGGGGCCTCAGTAGCAGCGGAGGTGATTTCGCGACAGACCTGCAGATAGGTTTCATGAAACCGACACGCAATCACCCTAGCCGATGGGCAGAATTTAGGCGTTTGGGGGCCTGCGTGACCGAAGCCGCGATCCGCCGTTATCGCACCGTCTTCATCTCCGACGTCCACCTCGGGACGCGGGGCTGTCAGGCCGAACTGCTGCTCGATTTCATGCGGCATATCGAATGCGACACCCTCTATCTGGTCGGCGACATCGTCGACGGCTGGAAGATGAAGGGGGGCTGGTTCTGGCCCCAGGCCCACAACGACGTGGTCCAGAAGATCCTGCGCATGGCCCGCAAGGGCGTCAGCGTCATCTATGTCCCGGGCAACCACGACGACCGCATCCGGGATTTCTGCGGCGTCCATTTCGGCGGCGTTGTCGTCGCCCGTGACGCCGTTCACGAGACGGCCGACGGCCGCCGCTTCCTGGTGACCCACGGCGACGAGTTCGACGGGGTGGTGCAGCATGCGCGCTGGCTGGCCCTGCTGGGCGACTGGGCCTACCGCTCCGTGCTCACGCTCAACACCCTGATGAACCGGGCGCGCCGGAGGCTCGGCTTCGGCTACTGGAGCGTCTCCGCCTTCCTCAAGACGCGGGTGAAGAATGCCCTGCAGTTCATCGAGAACTTCGAGGCGGCCGTCGCCGATGAAGCCCGCCGGCGCGGCGTCGACGGGGTGATCTGCGGCCACATCCACAAGGCCGAGATGCGCGAGATCGACGGCATCACCTACATCAACGACGGCGACTGGGTGGAAAGCTGCACGGCGCTGGTCGAACATCCTGACGGTCGGCTGGAGATCCTCGAGTGGGCCCGGCTGCGGTCCTGGTCGGCGATCGACCGCACGGTCCGCGGACCCCGCGCCGTGCCCGAGCCGCTGGCGGCCTGACCCCCTCGATTGACACCCGCGGCGAACCCGTGACAGTGCCGCTGCCATGAGGCCGCCTTCGACACCTACCGCCCGCGAACGGCAGCGCACCGAGACCCGCGAGCAGATCCTTCGCGCCGTCGCCCGCCAGCTCGAAACCGGCCAGATGGAAGACCTCAGCTTCGCCGAGGTCGCCCGCGAGGCCGGAGTCGGCGAGCGCACCGTCTATCGCCACTTCCCCACCAAGGAGGCGCTGCTGGGCGCCTTCTGGTCCTGGATGCAGAATCAGGCGGTGACGCCCGAGCGGCCGCGCGCGCCACGATCCCTGCCGCGCATCCGCGAGGCTATCGCCGCCACCCGCGACACCCACCGGCCGATGCGCATCCTGCTGGCGACCGACGCCTGGGAGCCTCAGGTCAACGGCGTGGTCCGCACCCTGACCCGCGTCACCGCCGAACTGCGCGCCATGGGCCACACGGTAGAGGTGGTCAGCCCCGACCAGTTCAAGACCTTCCCGCTGCCGACCTATCCGGAGATCAAGGTGGCGATCGGCGTCTATGAGCCGGTGCAGGAGCGTTTCAAGGCCTTCGAGCCTGAGGCGATCCACATCGCCACCGAGGGGCCGATCGGCCTGGCGGCGCGGCGCATCTGCGTGGAATGGAAGCTGCCCTTCACCACCAGCTACCACACCCGCTTCCCGGAGTATGTCTCGGCCCGCCTGCCGCTGCCGCTGGCTGCGGGCTACGCCTACATGAAGTGGTTCCACAAGCCGTCGGGCCGGCTGATGGTCGCCACGCCGACCATGCGCGACGAGCTGACCGGCCACGGCTTCCGCAACATCTCGGCCTGGTCGCGGGGCGTCGACACCGAGGTCTTCCGCCCGCGCAAGGCCGGCGAGCCGGACGTCTTCGAGGGCCTGACCCGGCCGGTCTTCCTCTACGTCGGCCGGGTGGCGGTGGAGAAGAACATCGAGGCCTTCCTCGGCCTGGACCTTCCAGGCACCAAGGTGGTCGTCGGCCCGGGCCCGCAGAAGGAGGAGCTGGAGGCGAAGTACCGCGACGCCGTCTTCGTCGGCCCCAAGTCGGGCGAAACGCTGTCGGCGCACTACGCCAGCGCCGACGTCTTCGTCTTCCCCTCGCTCACCGACACCTTCGGCCTGGTGATCCTGGAGGCGATGGCCTCGGGCACGCCGGTGGCGGCCTATCCGGCCCCCGGCCCGATCGACATCATCCCCAACTCCGGAGCGGGCGTGCTCGCGGCCAGCGCCACCGAGGGGCTGAAGGAGGCCTGCCTGGAGGCGCTGAAGCTCGACCGCAAGGGGGTCCGCGCCTTCGCCGAGAAGTTCTCCTGGCGGGCCTGCGCCGAGGACTTCGTGCGCAACCTCCAGCCCTACCCGGAGCCGGAGAAGACCCGCTTCTGGCGGCGCCTTCGCCGTCTCGCCCGGGTGCGCCGCCGCCGCCCGGAAGCGGCCTAGGCGCGCGCCAGCGGCGCGGCCTCAGAGCAGCCGCGCCCGCATCGCCTGCGACAGCAGATCGATCAGCGACACCGCCACCACGATGACGATGACGATGGCCGAAAGCTGGCCGTAGTTGAAGGCGTTGAGGCTCTCGAACAGCAGCTGGCCGATGCCGCCCGCGCCGATCAACCCCAGCACCGTCGCCGAACGCGAGTTCGATTCGAAGCGGTAGAGCGCATAGGAGGTCCACAGGGGCGCCACCTGCGGGATCACACCCCAGACGACTTCCTGCAGCCGGGTCGCGCCCGTGGCGCGCACGCCCTCGACAGGTCCCTTGTCGATCGCCTCCACCGCCTCTGAGAACAGCTTGGCGAGCACGCCGCCGGTGTTCAGGGCCAGGGCCATGACCCCGGCGAAGGGGCCAAGGCCCACGGCGACGATGAACAGGGTCCCGATCACCAGGTCGGGGATCGAACGCAGCAGGTTCATCAGCAGCCGCATCGGCTGCTGCAGCCACGCCGGCGAGACGTTGCGGGCGCAGGCCAGGCCGAACGGCACGGCGATGATCACCGCCAGAACGGTGCCCCACATGGCGATCTGGACGGTCAGCCACATCTGGGCGACGAACAGCCGCCAGTGGGTGAAGTCGGGTTGCAGCAGCTCGCGGCCGTACTGGCGCATGTTCTCGGAATTGGCGAACAGCTTGCCGGCGTTGCGCATCTCCACCGGCCCGAAGGCCATCAGCAGCAGCAGGATCACCCCGCCCCAGACCAGCAGGTCGGGCAACCGCTGCATCAGGCTGCGGCTCGGCGGCGGCGGGATGGTCGCCAGGGTCGGGGCGGAAGGCGCGCTCATCAGACGTCCGGGTTCATGGCGCGTTTCTGGGCCGCCAGGGCGCGGATCCGGTCAAAGGCCGCCTGGGCCTCGGCGATCTTCGCCGCATCGCCGGCGCGCTTGGCGTCGGCCAGGGCCTCGGCGGCCTCCATCTCGCGGATCGGGTCGAGATAGCTGTCGTCGGCCGGCCTGAAGCCGCCATAGGCCAGGCCCTTCAGAACCTCGCGCTGCCGGTCCGCGACAGGGCCGGTCCCGGTCCCGTAGGTCAGGAAGAACTGGCGAAGCTTCTCCTTGATCGCCGGATCGAGGTCCTTGCGCGCGACGATCGAGCTTTCCGGGATCGGCGGGGAACGCCAGATCACCTCGACCTTTTCGGCGATGGCCGGGTTCTCGCGGGCCGCGAAGAACAGGCCGACGGAATTGTTGGTCGCCACGTCCACCAGCCCGTTGGCCACCGAGAACACATTGGCCTGGTGGCTGGCCGAGCGGACGGCCTTGAAGCAGCGGG
This sequence comes from Pseudomonadota bacterium, assembly GCA_023434015.1. Lineage (GTDB taxonomy): Bacteria > Pseudomonadota > Alphaproteobacteria > Caulobacterales > Caulobacteraceae > Phenylobacterium. Next base: position 14,953 of record JAEYTM010000038.1, read on the forward strand.
CCGGCTCGACGTTCCGCGGGGTGAACAGATAGGTCATCGGCGCCAGGGTGCCGGAGGTCGACTTGGCGTCGCCGATGCCGAACGACAGGCGCCGGTCGCACTTCAGCACGTCGTCGAGGGTCAGGCCGCTGCCCTTGCGGACGATCAGCACCGAGACATAGGAATCCGCGCCGCCGGAATCGACCACGCGGCCCAGCACCTCACCGTCCGCCCGACGCGTGGCCTCCAGCGCCGGCAGGGCCGAGAACCAGCCGACCTGGACCTGATTGAACCGCATCGCCTCGATCAGCGAGGTGTAGTTGGTGGCGAAGTAGGGCTTCACCTTGACGCCGACCTGGGCAGACATGTCCTCGATCAGCGGATCCCACAGCGGAGCCATCGACTGCTGGTTCTCCGCCGAGAGGATCGAGAACACCAGTTCCTTGGGCGCGCTGCTCTCGGTCGGCTGCTCGCTGCAGGCGCCAAGCGCCAGGGCGGCGGCCAGGCCGAGGCCGGCCAGGACGCGTGCGCCCTTCAGATGGGGGCGGATCATTTCGGGGCTCCCTCCCAGAACACGTCCTCGAACTCCGGACCGTAGATGTCGATGAGCTGACCGCGCTTCAGCCCCTCGGCCGGGCCGTCGTAGACGACCTTCCCCGCCTTCAGCGCCACCACCCGGTCGCAGTAGCGCAGCGCATAGTCGACCTGGTGCAGGGTGACGACCACGGTCAGCCCGTCCTGCCGGTTGAGGTCGCGCAGGGATTCCATGACCTTTCGGGCGGCCACAGGATCCAGCGACGCCACGGGCTCGTCGGCCAGGATGATCTTGGCCTTCTGAACCAGGGCGCGGGCGATGGCCCCGCGCTGCTGCTGCCCGCCGGACAGGGTGTTGGCCCGCTGCGCGGCGTAGTCGGCGACACCGACGCGGGCCAGGGCCGCCATGGCGGCGGTCTTGGTCTCCTCCGGCCACAGGCCGAGCAGGCCCCGCACCGGACCGATCCGGCCGAGAGAGCCCAGCGCGACGTTCGAGAACAGGCTGAGGCGGCCGACCAGGTTGAACTGCTGAAAGATGAAGCCGATGCGGGTGCGGATTTTGCGCACTTGGCCGCTGATCCGGCCGTTCTCCTGCACCGGGCCGCCGAAGGCGTCGATGCGGCCCTCGCCCGGGTCGATGGTCTGCAGGCCGCTGATCGAGCGCAGCAGCGTCGACTTGCCCGAACCCGACGGACCGATGAGCGCGATCATCTCGCCGCGGCGGACGTCCAGCGACACCTGATCGAGGGCGCGGCGCGCGCCGAAGCTCTTGGAGGCGTTCCGTATCGACAGAACCGCAGCGTCAGACATGGATGGCGAGGCTTTCCCCGGTCGAGCCAGCGCAGGTGCGCGGGATGTCACATCGCCCCGTCCTGCGACGGCTACATGACACGCCGCCCCCGCCCCGGTCCAGCGTAGCGAGCGCGCGCTGACGCCGCAGGGCGGCTCTGTCTATCCAGGCGTAACATCGCCGCAAAGCAGCTGCGCCACGGTCAAACCGCACTGAGGGCCGAGACTAAAGAACGACGTTCCGAGTAGAGAGCTCGAACGCCCGGCCCAAGTCTCTTTACATCGGGGTCGGAAGCCCCTATCTCGCACGGCTCCGGCGGACCCGATGTCCTCAAAAGCGCTGCTAACGCCGGACTTGGTTCAACAATCCGTTGGGGGTTGCGTGAGGTGCATAGGTACCATACGCCCCTGGACCTGGTCCGTGAGCGGTCACCGGAGCGTCCCGTCGCATTTGCGCGACCGGATGCGGTGGCGGTAGCGGCGCGCTGGTTCCAGGACAAGTTCAAGGGCGACATCTTCTACGCCGTTAAGGCGAACCCTTCGCCGTGGGTGATCGAAACCCTGGCGAAGCAAGGTGTCCGTTCGTTCGATGTGGCCTCGATCCCGGAGATCGAGCTGGTCCACGCGCACGCGCCCGGCTCGCGCATGGCCTTCATGCACCCCGTGAAGAGCCGCAAGGCGATCTCCGAAGCGTATCATCGCTACGGCGTGAAGGCGTTTGCGCTCGATACTCACGACGAGCTCCAGAAGATCCTCGAGGCGACGGGCGGCGCGACCGACCTGACCCTCATCGTCCGCCTGGCCGTGGTGGCCGAAGGCGCCTCCTATTCGCTGAGCGGCAAGTTCGGCGTCAGCCCGCACGAGGCCCCGGCCCTGCTGCTGGCGGCGCGCAGCGCCACCCAGGGCAAGATGGGCGTCTCGTTCCACGTCGGCTCGCAGTGCATGCGGCCGACCGCCTATCAGGCGGCGATGGCCCAGGCCTCGCGGGCCATCGTGCGCGCCGGCGTCATGGTCGATGTGGTCGATGTGGGCGGCGGCTTCCCGTCGATCTACCCGGGCATGGTCCCGCCGGACATGGCGGACTATGTGGATTCCATCGATCGCGGCTTCGCCGACATGATGGTCCACGAGGGCACCGAACTGTGGTGCGAGCCCGGCCGGGCGCTGGTGGCGGAAGCCTCCTCGATCCTCACCAAGGTCGAGCTGAAGAAGGGTGACGCGCTGTATCTGAACGACGGCAGCTACGGCAGCCTGTTCGACGCGGCGCATGTGAAGTGGCCCTTCCCGGTGAAGCTGTATCGCGGCGAGGGCGAGGCGGCCCACGAAGTGACGGGACCCCTGCGGCCCTTTCGCTTCTACGGACCGACCTGCGACAGCCTCGACCACATGCCGGGCCCGTTCTGGCTGCCGGAAGACATCCGCGAAGGCGACTACGTGGAGATCGGCATGCTGGGCGCCTATGGCGTGGCGATGAACACCCGCTTCAACGGCTTCGGCGACGCCGAGACCGCGGTCGTCTCCGACGCGCCGATGGCCTCGATGTTCGGCCTGGCCGGGCGGATCATCCGCCTGCCGCGCGAACAGCAGGAGGACGATCGGAAGGTGGTCCGCCTGTCCCGGCCCAAGGGTCGCGCCGGCAAGAGCCGTCGCAAGCGGTAACAAACCGACACGCCCATGGGTTATGGGCTCAAGGTCTTAAGGCGCGGCCGGTCGCTCCGTCCCGGTCGCGTCTCTTCTATGGACGGGCGCTCAAACTCCGAAGGAAACTCCGAGAATGACCGCTGACGTTCAGAAGTCGAACCGCAAGGCCGAACTGCTGTCGAATACCGTCGAGCACGTGGCGATCGACCAGTACGACGCCCGCCCGATCGTCGACGCCATGCGCAAGATGAGCTTCACCAGCCGCGACACCGCCCGCGCCGCCGACATCTGGTCGATGAGCCTGGAAGACGCCGACTGCTCGACCTGGCTGACCCTGGCCGGCTCGACCAGCGCCGGCGGGTGCATGCACATCTACCGCGACATGGTGAAGTACGGGATGATCGACGTGATCGTCGCCACCGGCGCGTCGATCGTCGACATGGACTTCTTCGAGGCCCTTGGCTTCAAGCACTACCAGGCGAAGTCCGACGTCGACGACCGCGATCTGCGCGACCTCTACATCGACCGCATCTACGACACCTATATCGACGAGGAAGAGCTGCAGAACTGCGACGGCACGATCTACGAGATCTGCGAGCAGCTCGAGCCGCGCCCCTATTCCAGCCGCGAGTTCATCCATGAGATGGGCAAGTGGCTGGCGGCCGGCAACGCCAAGAAGCCGGACAGCCTGATCGAGGTCGCCTATCGCGAGGGCGTGCCGATCTTCTGCCCGGCCTTTGTGGACAGCTCGGCCGGCTTCGGCCTGGTCAAGCACCAGGTCGAGCGGATGAAGGCGGGCAAGCCCTACCTGACCATCGACGCGGTAGCCGACTTCCGTGAGCTGACCGACATCAAGCTGGCGGCGGGCACCACCGGCCTGTTCATGGTTGGCGGCGGCGTGCCGAAGAACTTCGCCCAGGACACCGTGGTCTGCGCCGAAATCCTCGGCCACGAGGCGGAGATGCACAAGTACGCCGTGCAGATCACCGTCGCCGACGTCCGCGACGGCGCCTGCTCGTCCTCGACGCTCAAGGAGGCCTGCTCCTGGGGCAAGGTCGACGTGACCTGGGAGCAGATGGTGTTCGCCGAGGCCACCACGGTGGTCCCGCTGATCGCCTCCGACGCCTGGCACCGCGGCTCGTGGAAGACCCGCAAGCGTCCGCGCTGGGCCAAGCTGTTCGACAAGACCGCCGGCTGAGCTCGACCCCACGACTGAAACGGAACGGCCCGGGAGCGATCCCGGGCCGTTTTGCTATGCTCTCCCCGCCGTGTCGGATTGGGCGGCCGTTCGTCGTCCTAGGGGCGAACGGGCCATCGGGCCGAGGCAGGGAGAGAGTCAGATGCGTGTGATGGTCATCGTCAAGGCGACCGCCGACAGCGAAGCGGGCGCCATGCCGTCCTCCGAACTGCTGGAGGCGATGGGCCGGTACAACGAGGCGCTGGCGCAGGCCGGGATCATGAAGGCGGGCGACGGCCTGAAGCCGTCCTCCCAGGGCAAGCGCGTCGCCTTCGACGGCCCGGACCGGATGGTCATCGACGGCCCGTTCACGGAGACCAAGGAACTGATCGCCGGCTACTGGCTCTGGGACGTGAAGGACATGGAGGAAGCCGTGGCCTGGGTGAAGCGCTGCCCCAACCCAATGCCCAGCCCGAGCGAGATCGAGATCCGCCCGATCTTCGAAATGGAGGACTTCGGCGAGGTCATGACCCCCGAAGCCGCCGAAATCCACGACCGTGTCCGCGAGAAGATGGACGAGGCTTGAGGCCGTCCGCCCCTCCCGCACGGGCGCGGAAGGGGCGGCCTTGACCTATTGCGGCAGGGCGTAGGCGACGTAGGCGGCGCCCTGGCCCGCCCTGCGGTTGCGGGCGCTGCTGGCGCCGATCACGATGAACTGGCGGCCGCCGGCCTGATAGACAGCCGGGCTCGCGGTGCCCGGGAAGGGCAGCAGATCTTCCCACAGCAGCTTGCCGGTGGCGCTGTCGTAGGCGCGGATCTTGCGGTCGTAGATGGTGGCGCCGATGAACAGCAGGCCGGTCGAGGTCACCACCGGCGCGCCGTAGCTTTCGGTGCCGGTCTCGGTGATCCCCTGCTCGACCAGTTCGGGATATTCGCCGAACGGGATCCGCCACAGATAGGCGCCCGTGTTCATGTCGATGGCGTTGAGCGTGCCCCAGGGGGTGGCCACCGCCGGATAGCCGTCCGGATCCACCCAGCGGGTGTAGCCGGAGAAGACGTAGGGCGAACGGGGCCGGGCCGCATTGACCTCGCCACCGTCGGCCGCCGGCACGCCCGCCGCC
>JAEYTM010000159.1 GCA_023434015.1 Pseudomonadota bacterium
CCCCCCCCCGCGGGCCCCCCCCGCGGGCGCCCCACAGGTCCACCTGCAGTTCCTCCACCCCGGCGCCCATGGCGCGCAAGGCCTGGGCGGCCTCGACGAGTTCCGGGCGGTCGGCGGCGACGATCAGGTCGTAACCGTCAGCGGCGCACAGCTTCGCGAGCTCATAACCTATACCCGAGGAGGCCCCGGTCACGACCGATAGCGGACGGATATCGTGCGACATCAGGCAGCCTCCTTCTGCCATTCGGGCTTGAGGACCACCTTGGTCACCTCGTTCTGCTGTTCCTTGAACATCTTGTAGCCGTCGGGGGCCTGTTCGAGGGGCAGCCGGTGGCTGATCAGGAAGGTGGTGTCGACCTTCCCGTCGCCGATCATCTCCAGCAGAGGGCGCAGGTATTTCTGCACATGGGTTTGGCCGGTCTTCATGGTCAGGCCCTTCTGCATGAAGGCGCCGATGGGCATCTTGTCGCCGATACCGCCGTAGACCCCCGGAACAGAGACCCGCCCGCCCTTGCGGCAGGCCATGATCACTTCGCGTAGGACATGCGCCCGGTCGGTGCCGAGCTTGGTTTCGGTCTTCACAGCATCGATGGCGTTGTCGAGAGTGAACCCGTGGCTCTCCATGCCGACCGCGTCGATGCAGGCGTCCGGCCCGATCCCGCCGGTCATTTCGGTCAGGGCCTCGCGCACCTTCACGTCGTGGTAGTTGATCACCTCCGCGCCCATCGACTGCGCCAGCTCCAGCCGCCGCGGATAGTGGTCGATGGCGATCACCCGGTGCGCGCCCATCAGGAAGGCGCTCTGGATGGCGAACAGCCCGACCGGGCCGCAGCCCCAGACCGCCACCGTGTCGCCGGGTTCGATTTCGCAGTTCTCCGCCGCCATCCAGCCGGTGGGCAGGATGTCCGACAGGAACAGCACCTTCTCGTCCTCCAGCTCGTCCGGGATGACGATCGGGCCGACGTCCGAATAGGGCACGCGGACATATTCCGCCTGGCCGCCGGCGTAGCCGCCGGTCATGTGCGAGTAGCCGAACAGGCCGCTCATCGGGAATCCGTAGGCGATCTCGCTCATGTCCGACTTCTCGGCCGGATTGGAATTGTCGCAGGCCGAGTACTGCTGCTTGTCGCAGAAGAAGCACTGACCGCAGGCGATCACGAAGGGCACCACCACCCGCTGGCCCTTCTGCAGGGTCGAGCCGGCGCCCGTGTCCACCACCTCGCCCATGAACTCGTGGCCCAGGATGTCGCCCCGGTGCATGCCGGGGATGAAGCTGTCGTAGAGGTGCAGGTCCGAGCCGCAGATCGCGGTGGAGGTGATCCTGATGATCGCATCCCGCGGGTTGATGATCTCGGGGTCCGGGACGGTCTCCATCCGGACGTCGTGTTTGCCGTGCCAGGTCAGCGCGCGCATGGGTCTTCCTTGTTCCGGAGTTAGGAGAAGCTGCCCCGGGGGGCGGAGTTGTCTTCCTTGAAGGCGACCGGAATCTCGCCGGTCTCCATCAGTTGCTTGAAGCGGCGCAGCTCGCGGCGCGCCTGGATCTTCGGCTCCTTCTGGAAGAGCTTGGCGATCAGCTTGCCGAGGTCGCCGGCGGGCGGGTCGTAAAGGATGGTCGCCGAGACCTCGGTCCCGCGGCCCGGCGGGCCATCGCGGAATTCGATGCGGCCGGCGTTCTTGATGTCGGCCCCCTCGACGGATTCCCAGGCGATCAGCCGCCCGGGTTCGTCCTCGGTGATCACCGAGTCCCACTCCACGGTCCTGCCGGCCGGCGCCTTGACCACCCAGTGCGAGCGGCGGTCGTCGCCGACCTCCACCCGCTCGACGTTTTCCATGAACCGGGCGAGGTTCCGGAAGTCGCGCCAGAAGGCGTAAAGCTCCTCTCGCGGTCGATTGATGGTGACGGTGCGACCGACCATGGCCGCCTCGTCCCAGCCGCGCACCTCGGCCGCCTGTTTGGCGATGTCGCGCTGATGGACAGCGGCGGTGAGCGGCGCATCGCTCTTGAGCGCGCGCTCGACGTGTTCGTCAGACATGGAAACCTCCTGGAGTGGCGGCAACCTCGAACCGGCGGGAAGGGTTCCTGGCCATGTCCAATGATTGTCGGCGCCGGACCGGGGGTCGGTCGTGGTCACGACGCCGTCACACGAACGGTCGTTTCACCCGGCCCGGCCATGGCCTAAACATAGGTCCATGAGCTTCCGCCCCCCCGTCAAAGACCTGGCCTTCGCGCTGCGCTCCGTCGGCCATGACGCCCTGATCGCCCGCGCCTTTCCCGACCTCGACGGCGACACCGTCCAGGCGATCCTTGAGGCCGCCGGGACCTTCGCCGCCGATGTGCTGGCGCCGCTGAACCGACCCGGCGACCTGGAGGGCGCCGGTTACGCCAACGGCCGCGTCACCACCCCCACAGGCTTCCCGGACGCCTATCGCCAGTTCGCCCAGGGGGGCTGGAACTCGCTATCAGCCGATCCGGAACACGGCGGCCAGGGCCTGCCGAAGGCCCTGGAACTGGCGGTGTTCGAGATGGTCCAGTCGGCCAACATGGCCTTCGCCTTGTGTCCGATGCTCACCCTGGCCGCCATCGAGGCCCTGGCCCTGCACGGCACCGAGCGGCAGAAGCGGCTGATCCTGCCCCGGCTGGTGTCCGGCGAATGGACCGGCACCATGCAGCTCACCGAGCCCCAGGCGGGCTCGGATCTGGCGGCGCTGACCACCCGCGCCGAACCGGACGGGGACGGCGGCTATCGCCTCTACGGCCAGAAGATCTTCATCACCTGGGGCGACCACGACGCCGCCGACAACATCTGCCACATGGTGCTGGCCCGCACGCCGGACGGCCCGCCGGGGGTCAAGGGCATCAGCCTGTTCCTCACCTCGAAATACGCCGTGAACGATGACGGGAGCCTCGGCGAGGCGAACGCGGTGTTCCCGGCCTCCATCGAGCACAAGCTGGGCATCCACGCCTCGCCCACCTGCGTCATGCTGTTCGAGGGCGCCCGGGCCGAGCTGGTCGGCGAGCTGAACCAGGGCCTCGCCCATATGTTCGTGATGATGAACGCCGCCCGTCTCGAGGTCGGCGTCCAGGGCGTCGCCATCGCCGAGCGGGCCTTCCAACAGGCCCTGGCCTTCGCCCAGGAGCGCCGTCAGGGCAAGGCGGCCTGGTCGCCGGACTATCCCGCGGCGATCTACGATCATCCCGACGTCCGCCGCATGCTGATGCTGATGAAGGCGAAGATCGAGGCCGCCAGGGCTATCTGCCTGTCCACCGGCGTCTTCGCCGACCTCGCCCGCCTGGCCGACACCGAGGCGGAGCGCGCCGCCGCCCTCGCCCGACAGGAACTGCTCACTCCGATCGCCAAAGCCTGGTCCACGGAGATCGGCGTCGAGGTCGCCTCGCTCGGGCTGCAGGTGCACGGCGGCATGGGCTTCATCGAGGAGACCGGCGCGGCACAGCATTATCGCGACGCCCGCATCGCCCCGATCTACGAAGGCACCAACGGCATCCAGGCCACTGACCTCGTCGGCCGCAAGCTGCGGATGTCCGGCGGCGCCGCGATGCGCCAGCTCTGCGAGGAGATCGAGGCCACCGCCGCAAGCCTCGGCGGCGATGCGGCGCTCTCGGGCGTCGGCCGCCGCCTCGCCGACGGCGTCGAGGCCCTGCGGCAGGCTACCGACTGGCTGCTGGCCAACCCCGGCCCGCCCAGCCTGGCCGCCGCCGTCCCCTATCTGACTCTGGCCGGCGACGTCATCGGCGGCTGGATGCTGGCCCGTCAGGCCATCGCCGCGGCGGGATCGGACGATCCCTGGCTGCAGGGCAAGGCGGTGCTGGCGCGCACCTACGCCGCCCATGTCCTCGCCCTGGCGCCCGGCCGCGCCGCCGGCATCCCCGACGGCACGGCGGATCTGGAGGCGACACCCGCCGCGGCGCTCTCCGGGTGATCGACCTCTTCGCCCGCCACCCGGTCGAGGCGGCGCAGGCGCTTATCGGATGGACTCTGCTGGTCGACGGCGTCGGCGGCCGGATCGTCGAGACCGAGGCCTATCATCACGAGGACCCGGCCTCGCACAGCTTCTCCGGCCGCACCCCGCGCAATGCGGTGATGTTCGGCCCGCCGGGACGCGCCTACGTCTACCGGTCCTACGGCATCCACTGGTGCCTGAACTTTGTCTGCGGACCCGCCCCCGGCAGCGCCGTGCTGATCCGCGCCCTGGAGCCCGCCGCCGGCCTGCAGGAGATGCACGAGCGGCGCGGCCTCAGCGATCCGCGCGCCCTATGCTCTGGGCCCGGCAAGCTCTGCCAGGCCCTGGCGATCACCCGCGAACACGATGGCCTGTCGCTGGCGGACCCGCCGTTCGAGCTGCGGCCCGGCCCGGCGGCACGGCTCCGGTCCGGCCCGCGGATCGGCATCAGCCGCGCCGCGGACCTGCCCTGGCGGTTCGGCGAGGAAGGCTCGCGCTTCCTCAGCCGCCCGTTCCCGAAGGCCTAGAGCTGGGCCAGCAGGTAGTCCGCCGCCGAGACCTTGAATTCGCCGGCCTGTTCGACGTTGAGCTCCTTCACCACGCCGTCGTCGACGATCATGGAATAGCGCTGCGAGCGCACGCCCATGCCGAACTTCGAGGCGTCGAACTCCAGGCCCAGCGCCTGGGTGAAGGCCGCCCCGCCGTCGGCCAGCATGACGATGTCCTCGCCCACCGCCTGGTCCTCGGACCACGCGCGCATGACGAAAGCGTCGTTGACGCTGACGCAGGCGATGGCGTCGACGCCCTTGCCCCTGATGTCCCCGGCCAGTTGCTTGAAGCCGGGCAGGTGCTTGGCCGAGCAGGTCGGGGTGAAGGCTCCCGGCACCGCGAACAGCGCCACCTTCCGCCGCGCGAAGAACTCGTCGGTGGTCACCGGCCGCGGCCCCTCGGCCGTCGCCTGGGTGAGCGTCACGCTCGGCAGCTTGTCGCCAACCTTGATGGTCATGGCCGTTCCCTCTCGCTGTTGTGGCTGGCGCAGATAGCCACAACTCCGGGCGCTGCAAGCTCACTTTTGCGAACACGCCTTGAAAGCCGCGCGTTCCGGCTCAACTCTCGACGGCGATGGATGACGGATTCTTCGCCGGACAGCTGCTGATCGCCATGCCGGGGATCACCGATCCCCGGTTCGAGCGCGCCTTGATCCTCATCTGCGCCCACGACGCCGGCCACGCCATGGGTGTGGCGGTGAACAATCCGGTGGACGGCCTCAGCGTCCCGGAACTGCTGATGCGGCTGGAGGTGCGGGCCGAGGCCCCGCCGTCGGACGAGCTGGTGCTGCTGGGCGGGCCGGTGGAGCCGGAGCGGGGTTTCGTGGTCCATACCGCCGACTACGCCTCGGAACACAGCATCGCGATCGCATCGGACCTCGCCCTCACCGCCACGCGCGACGTGCTGGAAGCGATGGCCGCGGGCGGCGGCCCGCCGCGCCGGGCGATCCTGGCCCTGGGCTACGCCGGCTGGGGGGCCGGCCAGCTCGAGGACGAGATCAAGTCGAACGTCTGGCTGACCTGCGAGGCGGACGAGGCGCTGATCTTCGGCGCCGAGCACGAGCGCAAATGGTCCCGCGCGCTGGCCAAGCTGGGCGTCGGACCGGAGCGCCTCGGCGCCGTCGCCGGCCGCGCCTAAGCCAGCGCCTTCAGCGGCGCCGCCCCCTCCACATAGCTCTCGGTGAGATAGGCCTCGGCGTCTTCGGCCGACAGCGCCGGGGCGTAGCCGAAGCCCTGGCCGTAGTCGCAGCCCAGGGCCAGCAGGGCGCGGGCCATGCCGGCGGTCTCCACCCCTTCGGCCACCACCTCCATCGCCAGGTCCTGGCCCAGCTTGACGACCGAGCGGACGATCTTCGCCGAGCCGTCGTTGGTGGCCATGGTGCGCACGAAATAGCGGTCGATCTTGAGGGTGTCGAAGGGCAGCCGCGTCAGATAGGTCAGCGACGAGAAGCCGGTGCCGAAGTCGTCCAGCGCCAGGCCGGCTCCGGCCTGGCGCAGCCGGCGCAGCATCTCCGAGGCCCGCTCGGGGTGGCGCATGATGTCGCTCTCGGTGACCTCCAGCTTCAGGGCTCCGGGCGGCAGGCCGGTCTCGGCGCGGATGGCGATCACGTCGCTCAGCAGGTCCGGCCGCTCCAGCTCGCCGGTCGACAGGTTTATCGCGACGCTGAGGTCGTCGGCCGCGCGGTGCCGGCTCCGCCAGGCGGCGAGCTGGCGCGCGGCCTGGCGGCGCATCATCGCCCCCACCTCGCCCATCAGACCCATCTCCTCGCAGAGCGGCAGAAACTGCTCGGGTCCCAGCAGGCCGCGGCGGGGGTGCCGCCAGCGGGCTAGGGCCTCGAAGCCGGACAGGGCGCCGCTGGAGAGCCTGACGATCGGCTGGTAGTAGGCGACCAGCTCGCCCCGCCCGATCGCCCCCTTCAGGTCGCCTTCCAGGGCCAGCCGCGACAGGCCGTCGCTCTCCAGGCCGCGGCCGTAGGCGGCGGCCCCGCCCC
>JAEYTM010000241.1 GCA_023434015.1 Pseudomonadota bacterium
ACGCCGCCATCGGTATCCTCAACAAGTCGCTGGTGAAGGCCGTCGCCGCCTGAGGCGAGACGGACAACCGGTCCTGCAAGACGCCCGGCCCCCGCGCCGGGCGTTTTCATGTGCGGAACGAGGCGGCGTCGCCGGCCTGCTGGTCCTGGCGGCCTAGTCCGGTTCGCCGGGGACCGAAGGGCGGCTGGCCGGGTCCGGCCCCTGGGCCAGTTCGCGCGCCAGCACGTCCCGGTCTAGGTCGCCTTCCCAGCGCGAGATGACCAGGGTCGCCACCCCGTTGCCAACCAGGTTGGTCAGAGCCCGGCACTCGCTCATGAACCGGTCCACGCCCACCAGCAGGGCGAGGGCGGCGATCGGCAGGTCCGGGATCACCGCCAGGGTGGTGGCCAAGGTGATGAAGCCGGCGCCGGTGACGCCGCTGGCCCCTTTCGAGGTCAGCATGGCCACCGCCAGAAGCGTCAGCTCCTGGGTCAGCGTCATCGGCGTGTTCGTGGCCTGGGCCAGGAACAGGGTCGCCAGGGTCATGTAGATGTTGGTGCCGTCGAGATTGAAGCTGTAGCCGGTGGGGATGACCAGGCCGGTGGTGGTCTTGCCCGCCCCCAGCCGCTGCAGCTTCTGCATCATCTGCGGGAGCACCGACTCCGAGGAGGAGGTGCCCAGCACGATCAGCAGCTCCTCGCGGATGTAGGCGATGAACTTGAGGATCGAGAAGCCCGCGATCCAGGCGATGGCCCCCAGCACCACCAGCACGAACAGCAGGCTGGTCAGGTAGAAGGTGCCGATCAGCGCCGCGAGATTGACCAGCGCCTCCAGGCCGTAGCGGCCGATGGTGAAGGCCATGGCCCCGAAGGCCCCGATGGGCGCCAGCTTCACCACCACCCCGATGATGCCGAAGAACAGCTTGGCGATGTCGTCCAGCACATTGGCCACCCGGTCGCCGAACTCGCCCATCCGCGTACAGGCGAAGCCGGTGATGATGGCGATCACCAGCACCTGCAGGAGCTGGCCGGATGCGAAGGCGCCGAAGAAGGCGTCCGGGATCAGGTCCAGCAGGAAGTCCGCCATGCCCTGGCCTTCTGCGGCCTGACGCGCATAGCCCGCGCCGATGGACGGATCGAGGGTGGCAGGATCGACATTGAAACCGCGCCCCGGCTGCACCAGGCGGCCGACTATCAGCCCGATGACCAGGGCCAGGGTCGAGACCACCTCGAAGTAGATCAGGGTCCGTCCGCCCAGGCGGCCGAGCGCCTTCATGTCGCTCATCCGGGCGATACCCGCGGCGACGGTGCAGAAGATCACCGGCGCGACAGCCATCTTGATCAGCTTGATGAAGGCGTCGCCCAGCGGCTTCAGCGAAGCGCCGAATTCCGGCCAGGCGGCGCCGGTCGCGATCCCCAGGACCACAGCGATCAGGACCTGGACGTAGAGCACGCGCAGGTGACGCAGGACTCTCATGCGCGTATCGCCCCCCCGGTCGGCGAGATTGGCCGACGACAACATTTGCACGCCCGCGGGCTTAGGCTATCACCCCAACCGCGTGGCCCGGTAGCTCAGCCGGATAGAGCAGAGCTTTCCTAAAGCTAAGGTCGGGGGTTCGAGTCCCTCCCGGGTCGCCACCACGCCAGCGGATCGCAACCGTCCCGTCAGGCTCTGGCGGGTTTATGGACGGTCAGTACCATGCGCAATTCCGAGGCGATGTTGTTGCTGGTGCGCAGCAGTTCACTGACCGCCTCCCCGGTTATCTCCCCGGCCTTCAGGCGCGCCGAATACGGCTCGGCCAGGACGGTGGTCACCGAGGTCAGTTCGAAGTCCACGCCGGTGTAGCGCGCGAGCGGCGAGTTGGCCGCGCCGACGGCTTCCCACCTATCGTTCGCCGGGCGGTCGAACAGCTGGAGGACAGCCGGCGTGATGGCCCGCACGTGGGTCGGGTCGTTGATGAAATTGTCGTGCCGCGGATGGGGCGCATGGATGGTGACGGCGCAGCCCGGCGCGCCGATCCGATAGATTTCCTGCATGATCTTCAGGAACACCTTGGGGTCGCCGCCCAGGTGTTCCAGCGAATGGATGAACTGGATCGACGAGGCGCAGGCGTCGGCCCAGGGCCAGGGGGTCTGCTCCAGATCCCAGATCTCGTCCGGCTCGGCGGCCGGCGCGGCGTCGACGTTGATGTACCCGGCGACCTTGTTGCGGCCGCAACCCATGTTGAACTTCATGCGCTGACCATAGACCGGGCGCGTTTCACGACAAATCGCCGTTCGGCGTTCCGCTTCCGCGGGCGACGGAAGCTGCCTGCAGGAAAGGTCCGACATCGCGCCGAAGGGCGGCCATCACGCTCAGCCAGTCACCCGCCTTCGGCTGGCGGTAGAGCCGGAACGAGGGATACCAGGCGGAGGTGTCGCCGTCGTGCAGCCAGCGCCAGTCCGCGCCTTCCTGCGGCAGCAGGAGCCAACAGGGCTTGCCGAGCGCTCCGGCGAGATGGGCGACCGCAGTATCGACGCTGATGACCAGGTCGAGGCGCTCGATCACCGCGGCCGTATCGGCGAAGTCGGTCAGCGTCAGGCTGCCGCCCGGCACGTCCAGGCTGACCGCGCCGGGGAAACTCCTGACGAAGGCGGCGACATCCGGCGGCAATGAGCGGTTGGCGTTGTTGGGATGCGCGTTGTTGCCGCGCGTGGCCACGCCGATGCGGGCCGCGTCGGGCAACTGGGCCGCCCAACGGCTCCGACGGTCCTCCGGCGGCTTGAGATAGGGCGGCCTCGGACTTTCCTCAGGCCCAGTGCGCAGGCGAAGCGGCAGGGTGCCCAGGAAGGTCCAGGCGTCGAACGCCGGCGGCAGGTCCGTGCGAACGGCGGCGACGCCGGCCAAACTGGCTTCGAACAGGGCCAGCAAGGCCGGACGGCAGACGAGGGTGACCGCATGGCCCCCGGCCGCAAGCTGCGCGACATAGCGCGCGAACATGATGGTATCGCCGAAGCCCTGCTCGTCGAGGACCACAAGATGGGCGGCGGCCTCGCCCTTCCACTCGGGCGCCGAGGTCAGGGCGGGCGCGAAGCCGGGAATCCAGCGTCGCGATTCATAGTGGGAAAAGCCCTCCGGATAGCGCGCCAGTCCCAGCAGGGACATGGCGAGATAGTAGGCGATCTCCGGATTGCGAGGGTGGGTTTCGGCGTGCCGTCGCACCACCTCCAGCGCTTCCTCCCAGCGGCTTTGCTGGCGCAGCAGCCGGATGAGCTGAGGCCGGGCGACCGACGCGGCCGGCTCTGCCTGGATCTGCCGGAAGATCGCCTCGGCGCCGGCCAGGTCGCCGGCGAGATGCCGCCACATGGCTTCGTGCAGGGCCTCGAAGGGCCCCATGCGGCGCGGTTCCGAAGTGTCGGGCGAAGTCTGGTTCATGGCTGAGGTCTAGCGCCTGCCGACAAGTTCGCCAGCGCAAAGCCTGGCGAAATCAGCGCGCGGCCTTTCGGGCCCGGCGCGGCGGGGCCTGGGCGGCGCGGGTGGCCACCTCGGGGTCATAGCCCAGTTCCCGGCTGATGGCGTCCGCGGTGTTCTTCACCTCGAATATCAGGCCGTGCATGCGGGTGTCGTCCATGTACTGGGCGGCGCTGGACACGCTGATCGAGCCGGCGATCGCCCCGGTGACGTCACGGATCGGCGCGGCGACGCAGCGGATGCGATCCTCGTTCTCCTCGAGATCGAGCGCATAGCCCTTCTCGGCGTATTCGCTCATCCGCTGGAGCCACGCCTCGAGGGTGACCTCGTAGCCATGGCCCAGGCGGGCCTCCTCGTCGTAGTACTCGCGCCACTGATCCAACGTCGCGTCGAGGATCAGCGCCTTGCCAAGCCCGGTGGAGCGCAGCGGCTGGCGCTCGCCGATCCGCGAGCTGATCTCGACCCGGCGCGTACCGGCGATCTTGTCCAGATAGAGCGCACGGCTGCCGTCGAGCACGCCGAGGTGGACGGTGTCGCCGGTCCGGGCGGCCAGTTGCTCCAGATGCTCGCGCGCCACCCGGGGCAGGCTGGTCTGGCGGCCGGCGAGATAGCCGAGGTCCAGCAGGCGCGGCCCCAGGGAATAGCCGCTGCCGCGGGTGAATTTCAGGTAGCGGTGCTCGACCAGGGTGGCCGCCAGGCGGTGCGTGGTGCTGCGCGCCAGGCCGACGCTTTCCGCCAGTTCGCTCAGACCGACGACGCCGCCAGCGACGGCGTCGATCACTTCCAGCCCGCGCACCAGGGTCTGGGTCCCGGCGAGGGCCTTGCCTTTGTCGAGGGGCGGGTCGACGCCTTCACCTGCGTCAAGCGGTTCGATCTTGCCCATGCCTCTCCTGCTCGCGGCGTCGCCGCTGCGGTCGGGGATGGAGAATTTCGCCGAGAGCGCAGACCCCGAATCCCAAATAATGGAATTAATCGGGCGCGAACTTGTGTCAAGCGCCGACACCTCTCCAGGCGGGACTGTCGTTCAAAGAGCGACCGATCGGCGGCTCACGAGCCGCCACCGGCTCCGCATGTCGATCTCCGCCAGTACATCCCGGCCACGCGCCAGCGCCGCGGACCACGCGCCCGTCCTGGCGAAGACCTGCCCCTCCCCCGCCAGGCGCACGGCCTCGACCAGCGCACCGCGAGCCGCCTCGCGCCGCTCGCCGTCCATGCGGTCGAAATGGTCGACGATCGAGATGCTGGCGACAACCTGTCCCGCCGCCGTGCGCAGCGGCGCGGCGATACAGGCGAGCTGGGGGTGCGTCTCCCCTTCGTCGAGCGCGAAGCCCCGAACGCGGACCGCCTCGATCTCCGCCCGGAAACGGGCCGGATCGGTGATGGTGTTTTCGGTCAGGGCGATCAACTCGCCTTCGCGCAGGTAGGCCTCCAGGGCCGCCTCGTCCAGCGCGGCCAGCAGCACCTTGCCCAGCGCGGAGCAGTAGGCCTCCTGCTGAGCGCCCAGGCGCGTGGGCACGGAGACGGCCGAGGGCGCCGAGGCCTTGCCGACATAGGTGACCATTCCGCGCTCCAGCACGCCGGCATGGGCCGTGGCGCCGAACCGCGCGGCGAGGTCGTCGAGGATCTGTTGCACCCGGGCGCTCACCCGCGGCCCGCCGGGGACGTCATCGGAGCGGGCGGTCCAGCGCGAGACGTAGCGGCCGCGGCTGTCGCGCGCCACCGCGCCGGCGGCCTCCAGCGATTGGATCAACCGGTAGCCGGACGCCTCCGGCACCCCGACCCGCCGGCTCAGCTCGGCGCTGGTCAGCGCCTCGTCCGGGCGCTGAAACGCCCGCAGGAGCGCGAACGCCTTCAGAACGGACCGGTTCTTCGGTGTGGCCACACGGCTCCCCCTAGGATCGTTTCCCCTGGCGGCGGGCCTCTACGGACCCGTCCGCACCACATCAGTAGGTGGTGCGCCCCCCCGAAGTGTCGAAGGTCGACGCGGTGGTGAAGCTGCATTCCTCGCTGACCATGAAGCAGACCATGGCCGCGTTCTCACTGGCGTCGCCCAGCCGGCCCAGCGGAATGCGCGAGCGCATGTAGTCGATCTGGCTTTGCGGCAGCTGGTCGAGGATCGGGCTGTGGAAGGTCGCCGGGGTCAGGGCGTTGGCGATGATCCCCTTGCCGGCCAGCTCCTTGCCGATCGACTTTGTGAAGGCGATCACCGCCGCCTTCGAGGCGGAATAGGCCGAGGCGTTCGGATTGCCCTCCTTGCCCGCCACCGACGAGACGTTGGCGATCCGGCCGTATCCGTTGGCCAGCATGTAGGGGACCACCGCCCGGCAACCGTAGAAGATGCCGTTCAGGTTGATGTCCATCGTCCGCAGCCAGCTGTCGACCGGGTACTCGTGCGCCGGAGCGGTGGCCCCGGTGATGCCGGCCGACTGGACCAGGATGTCGATCCGCCCGAGCGCCGCGTTGGCGCGGGCCGCCGCCGCCTCGACCGCGGCGAGATCGGACACGTCGACCTGCAGCGCCTCGACAGCCCCGACGTGGGCGCCCGCCTCGGCCAGCTTGTCGGCGTCGACGTCCCAGATGACCACCCGGCCGCCTTCCTCGACGATACGGCGGGCGACCTCGCAGCCGAGGCCCGAGCCGCCCCCCGTGATGACGGCTGTGCGTCCGTCGAATCTGCCGCGGTAAGGGCTCATGCTGAATTTTGCTCGGCTGCGCCCTGACGCCGGGGCGTTGAAAGGGGGGTGACCGCCCGACCAGCCGACGCGGCTCATCGTGCTATATTGTGAGACTAATGGATATAAAATGGGAACAGGCGCGTCAATGTGATCCGCCTCGCCCGGCCCCTTCCGACGCCCTCCTGGACGGGGAAGAGAACTTCACTCGGCGGTCGGCTTCAGAGGCTGATGCGACCGGTGCTGTCGCCCAGCTTCTCGGTGGGGACGCCCACCATGTCGAGCAGGGTCAGATGCAGGTTGGTGATCGGCGTCGGACTCTTGGCCGCCCACTTGGCGGCGAACGGCCACGGCGGCGCATCGCCCGGTACACGAATGAAGCGGCCGCCCTTCAGCCGTCCGGCCGCGCCGCCGGCCAGCATGGTCGGCAGATCGTTCTGACTGTGGACGGTTGGGTTGGAGAGCGTGCTGCCGAACAGGATCACCGAGTTGTCCAGCAGGGTGCCGTTGGCTTCCTGCACCCCGTCGAGCTTGTCGAGATAGTAGGCGAACAACTCCGATTGATCGACGTTGATGCGGTGCAGGGCGTCCAGTTTCTCGGCGTTGTAATTGTGATGCGACGCCTCATGGTGCTGCATGGTGATCCCGAGGTGCGGGAACGTCATGTTCGAGGATTCCTTGCCGGTCATGAAGGTGATCACCCGGGTCAGGTCGGCCTGGTAGGCCAGCACCTTCAGGTCCATCATCAGCTTCATGTGCTCGACATAGTCGATCGGGATGCCGGCTGGACGGACCGCGCCCGGCAGGTCCGGCATCTGCTTTTCGGAACTGATCTGGATGCGGCGCTCAACGTCGCGGATAGATTCCAGATACTGGTCGAGCTTGACGCGGTCGGCCGGGCCCAGCCGGCGGCGGATCGCGCCGATCCGTTCGGTGACCCCATCCAGGGTGCTCCGGTCCAGCATGTTGCGCTGGGCGGTGGCGGCCGGATCGACCTTCGCCCCCTCCCCGAACAGCCGCTCGAACACCACGCGCGGGTTGCGCTCGTAGGGCAGCACGGTGGTGGCGTCCTTGTAGGACGGGCTGCCCATGTTGCCGACCGGCTCGATGGCCAGCTCCAGCGAGGCGAACTGGGTGTGCTGGCTCAGGCGCGCGGCGGCGACCTGATCCATCGAGACTCCGACGTCGACCTTGCCCTTGGTCAGCTCGCACCCGGTCAGCCAGGAGGCCATGGCGCGGTCGTGGAAGTCCGCCTTGGTGCGGTCGGGGTCGGCCGTCAGGCCGGCGATGACGTTGAGCTTGTTCCGGTGGCGCTCCAGCGGCCGGAGGCCGGGGGTCATCACCAGTTCGCCGCCATCGCCCGGCGGGGTCCACTTTTCGTAGATCACCCCGTGCGGATAGTAGACGACGCCCAGCCGCCGCACCGGCGCGGCGGCCGTGTTGCGCTCCGCGGCCAGCGCCGGGTGCATGGCGTTCAGGAAGGGCAGCGCGATCGCGACGGATCCGGCGCCGCGAAGGACGGCGCGCCGCGAGAGGTGCTTCTTCTGAATGATCATGGCTGGCTCGTCTGCTTCATTTTGAACTGCGGACTGTTGGCGATCGCAAGCACGATATCGTTGAACCGATAGTCGTCGTCCTTGGTGGAACGGGTGATGGCCCGCACGGTCGGCTGGTCGCGCCCCTCCAGCGGCCGTCCCAAGGCGTAGGTCATCAGCCGCGCGACGGTAGCGCCGACGAACTGCTCCGAATGGGAGGCGAGTTGGGCGCGCAGGCCGGCCGGGCCGGTGAACTTCTCGCCGTTCGGCAGCTCGCCGGTGGGGTCGATGGGACCGCCCTCGTCCTTGTCGCGCCAGCGGCCGAGGACGTCGAAGCTCTCCAGGGCGAAGCCGAACGGGTCCATCCGCGCGTGGCAGCTCGAGCAGACCGGGCTGGAGCGGTGGCGCTCGACCTGTTCGCGGGTGGTCAGGACCCGGCCGCCGTCGGCCGGCGCCTCGTTCAGCGGCGGCACGCCGGCCGGCGGGGGGGACGGCGGGGAATTCAGCAGGTTGTCGAGGATCCACTTCCCGCGCAGGACCGGCGAGGTCTTGTTGGTGTGCGAGGTGGCCATCAGGATGCCGCCGTGGCCGAGGATGCCGCCACGCGGCGAATTGGCCGCGAACTGCACCCGCCGGAAACCCGAACCGCGGACGCCCGGCACGCCGTAGACCGCCGCCAGCCGCTCGTTGAGATAGGTGTAGTCGGCGTTGATCACGTCGAGCACCGAACGGTTCTCGCGGATGATCGAGCGCAGGAAGAGCTGGGTCTCCTGCTGGAAGGCGTCGCGCAGGCCATCGTCGAATTCTGGATAGGCCGTCTTGTCGGGCGCCGCCGCCGCGACCTCGTGCAGCCCGAGCCACTGGGCGGCGAAATTATCCACCATCGCGTCGGCGCGCCGGTCGGCGAGCAGGCGGCGCACCTGACGCTCGTAGCCGGCCGGGCGGCGGAGCTCGCCGCGCTTGGCCGCGTCCAGCAGGGCGTCGTCGGGGATGCTGCTCCACAGGAAGAAGGACAGTCGGGTCGCCAGCTCGTAGTCGTTGACCGGATGAACCTGGCCCGGCCGGGCGTTCTGAGGATCAAATTCCAGGCGGAACAGGAAGTCCGGCGACACCAGGATATCGCGCAGGCCGACCGCGAGGGCGGAATCGAACGACCGGCCCGGCCGGGCCCGTTGATAGGCGGCGACCAGGGGCTTCACGTCCTCGGCGCCCACCTCCCGGCGGTAGGCCCGTCGCGCGACCGAGGTCAGGATCTTCTCGGCGCAGGCCGCTTCCTCCGCGGGTCGGCGCGGCTCGCAGGTGAGGATACGATCGCGGCTGGCCGACCGGACCACCGGGGCGACGTCGTAGGGCCCCTCGATCTCGGCGCGCGACAGCATCGCCGGGCCGTTGGGCGCACCGAAGGCCGCCTCCGCCGGCGTGATGCCGCGGATCTCGAACTGCTTCACCGGCTTGCCGTCCAGCAGGAACAGCACGCTCGGCCCCCAGGCCGATCCCCTCACGTCGAGCGGACCGCCGAGGCCGTCGCCGCCCGGGCCGGGCAGCGCCGGTATGGGCCCTTCGGGCGCCGCGTTCTCCAGCGGGAAGGTCACCACGAAGGTGTGCTCGCCGGCGTCCACGTGCACCCGGGTGCGGAACAGCCGGCTGCCTTCGGTGGGGCTGAAGGTCTCCGGGTTCATGATCGCCCGAAGCTCGTAGGTCCCGGCGGCCGGGAAATACTTGCGCACCACCACCCCGCCGCGGGTGCCGAACGGCGCCCCTGCCCCGATCCATTCGGACTGGGTCTTGGTCACCGGGAACTGGTCGGTGACCGGGGTCGGGTCGGAGACCCCGAGCGCCAGTTCGCTGACCTGGCGGCCGACCTTCAGATAGCTCTCCAGCAGCACCGGCGACATCGACAAGGCGTCGCCGATATTGTCGAACCCCGAGGCCAGGCCGTCCGGCGGCAGCTCGGTGGTGAAGGGGAAATCCACCGCCAGCAGATCGCGGACGGCGTTCGAATATTCGGTCCGGTTGAGGCGGCGGATGACGCTCGGCCCGGCGAACTGCGCCTTGCCGGACGCGGCGTCGAGATCCTCAACCAGGGAGGCGACGAAGGCGTGCGCGGCCTTGGCGTCGGGCTGGCGCGCGGCCGGCGGCGGCATCTCGCCCGCGGCGACGCGGCGCGCGACCTTCTCCCACAGGTCCGCGCTGTCCCACGGATTGGCCGAACTGGCGCCCTGCAGCACGAGATTGCCGGCCTTCATGCCGGTGCTGTGGCATCCGGCGCAGTACTGTCGCACGAAGCCGTCGCGACCGGCCGGCGTCGCCAGCGAGGACAGCATCTCGGCTTCAGAGA
>JAEYTM010000246.1 GCA_023434015.1 Pseudomonadota bacterium
GCAGGGGGTGCGCTCGATGTGTCCCTGCAACCGCTCTTTGGCGGCCAGGACGGCGTCGAAGGTCAAGGTCATGGGATGCGGAAGCCGGCGGGATGCAAAGGCGGGCAACCTAACGGCGGGGCGGCTCTACCGCAATGCAGCGCTCAGAGAAGGTCCTCGCGGCCCGCGG
Organism: Pseudomonadota bacterium; assembly: GCA_023434015.1. GTDB lineage: Bacteria > Pseudomonadota > Alphaproteobacteria > Caulobacterales > Caulobacteraceae > Phenylobacterium. The sequence goes on from JAEYTM010000246.1 coordinate 170, forward strand.
CCTTGATGGCCTCGACCGCCGCCTTCACCGGTTCGCTCAGGTCGCGGCGGGTGACCAGGATGACGCCGTTCTCGACCACCACGGCCAGGTCCTCGACGCCGGAGATCACCACCGTCGGGCCATCCGTGCGCACCAGGCAACCGGAAGTTCCGGCGGCGATCACCGGACCCTCCAGCACGTCGCCCGACGCGGTCCTGGGGGCCAGCTCCCAAAGGGCGTTCCAGGCGCCGACGTCGCTCCAGCCCAGGTCGCAGGGGACCACCACGGCGCGGTCGGTCTTCTCCATCACCGCATAGTCGATGGAGATGCCGGGGGCGTTGGCGAAGCTCGGGCCGAGCGGCAGAAGGCCGTCGTCCTCATGGGCTTCGGCCACGGCGGCTTCCGCGGCCGCGGCGACCTCGGGGGCGAGGCGGCGGGCCTCGGCGAGGAAGGCGGCGGCGGAGAACAGGAACATGCCCGCGTTCCAGCTGTAGGCCGGGTCGGCGATGAAGCGCTCCGCAGTCGCGGCGTCAGGCTTTTCCACAAAGGCGTCGACCGCGCGCACGGTCCCGTCGCCATCGGCCGCCCGGATGTAGCCGTAGCCCGTTTCAGGGCGGCTGGGCTTCAGGCCGAAAACCACCAGGGCGCCGCCCGCCGCAGCCTCGCGCCCCGCCTCCACGGCCTGATGGTAGGCGGCGACGTCGGTGATGTTGTGGTCGGCGGGCAGCAGCAGCAGCAGGGCGTCCGGGTCACGCGCCGCCAGCAGGGCGGCGGCGGCGACGGCGCAGGGCGCGGTGTTGCGCGCCGCCGGCTCGAGCAGGATCAGCTGCGGCGCAACGCCGGCCTCGGTGAGCTGGCGGTGGGCGATCTCGGCATGGGCGGCGTTGCAGACCACCATCGGCGCGTCGAACAGCGGCCCCTGCGAGCGCAGCGCCGTCTCCTGGATCAGGGTGCGCGTCCCGCCCAGGGCGTGGAACTGCTTCGGCGTCGCCTGGCGGGATACCGGCCACAGGCGCGTGCCGGAGCCTCCGGACATGATGACAGGGGTGATCTTCGCCATGGCGAAGCTCTTTAGGCGGCTTCTTCCGGCGCGTCGAACTCCGCGACGAGGTGGCCGGGGGCGACTTCCCGCAGCTCCGGCGCCAGCATCGGGGCGTTGGGATCGACCGGCAGCCGCGAGGGCAGGAAGCGGAAGGCGGCGCGGGGGTCCATCGGGCTCGGCGGCTCGCCCTTGAGCTTGATCCGCTGGCGGGTGCGCTCGATGGTCGGGTCCGGGATCGGCGCGGCGGACAGCAGCGCCTGGGTGTAGGGATGGCGGGCGCCGGAATAGAGCTGGTCGCGGTCCGCCAGCTCCACCACCCGGCCGAGATACAGCACCAGCACCCGGTGGCTGATCTCGCGCACCACGGCCAGGTCGTGGCTGATGAAGATCATCGCCAGGCCCATCTCCTTCTGCAGCTCGATCAGCAGGTCGATGATCTGGGCGCGGATCGAGACGTCGAGGGCGGACACCGCCTCGTCGCAGATCACCAGCTTCGGCTTGAGGATCATCGCCCCGGCGATGCCGACCCGTTGGTTCTGGCCGCCCGACAGCTCGTGCGGATAGCGGTTGATCAGGGCCGGATCGAGCTCGACCCTGGCCATCATGGCGGCCACCTCGGCGTCGCGACCGGCGCGGTCGAGGTCGCCGCGGAACACCTTCAGCGGCTCGGCGATGGAATCGCCGATGGTCATGCGCGGATCGAGACTGGCCAGCGGGTCCTGGAAGACGATCTGCAGGTCCTTGCGCGCGTTGCGCATGGTCTCGCGTTCGGCGTGGGTGATGTCGCGGCCGAGCAGGGTCACCGCCCCGCCGGTCGCCGGGATCAGGTTGAGCACCGCCCGCGCCAGGGTCGACTTGCCCGAGCCGCTTTCGCCGACCACGCCGAGGGTCTCGCCTTCGCGCACCTGGAAGCTGACGCCGTCCACCGCGCGCAGGTTCCTGGTCTTGCCGAACATCCCCTGCTGGATCGGGAACCAGACCTTCACGTCGCGGCCCTCGACCACCACCGGCGCGTCGGGCGCGGCGGGACGCAGGGTCGGCCGGCCGCCGCGGTCGTCGCGGTCCAGGCGCGGGATCGCCGCCAGCAGGGCGCGGGTGTAGTCGGTCTTCGGGCTGGCGAAGATTTCGGTGACCGGGCCCTCTTCCACGTAGGCGCCGTTCTTCATGACGCAGACGCGGTCGGCGAGCCGGGCGATCACCCCCATGTCGTGGGTGATCAGCACCATGGCCGTGTGGGTCTCGCGCTGCAGCTCGGCCATCAGGTCGAGGATCTCGGCCTGGACGGTGACGTCCAGCGCCGTGGTCGGCTCGTCGGCGATCAGCAGCTCCGGGCCGCCGGCCATGGCCGCGGCGATCATCACCCGCTGGCGCATGCCGCCGGACAGCTCGTGCGGATACTGGCGTAGCCGGTTGGCGGCGTCCGGGATGCGCACCTTCTCGAGCCAGAGTTTCGCGTGGGCCTCGGCGTCCTTAGCCGACATACCCTGGTGCAGGCGCAGAGGCTCGGCGATCTGTTCGCCGATGCGAACGTGCGGCGTCAGGGCGGTCAGCGGGTCCTGGAAGATCATCGTCATCTTCGAGCCGCGGATGCGGTTGAGCTCGCGCGGCTTCAGGCCGAGCAGTTCCCGGCCGTGGAACTTCGCGGAGCCGCTGGTGCGGCCGTTCTGGGCCAGCAGGCCCATGACCGCCATGAAGGTCTGGCTCTTGCCCGACCCGCTCTCGCCGACGACGCCCAGGGTCTCGCCCCGCGGGATCGCCAGGGAGACGCCACGCACTGCGTGGACCACGCCGTCGTGGGTGGCGAAGTCGACCTTCAGGTCGTCGAGGGTGAGGACGTCGGGCGTGAGGACGGGAGCAGCTTCGGACAACGGGACCTCGGGGAATGGCCGGCGCCGACCTTAGACCGCGATTGAGGCATTTTGAAATCGCCGGGCCCGTCGCTTTGGCCGCGGCATTGGCTATAGTCGGCGCGTGCCCGATCCGCAGTCCCCGCGTCCCGCCCTGTTCCTCGACCGCGACGGCGTGCTCAATGAGGACCGCGGCTATGTCCACCGATGGGAGGACTTCCGCTGGATCCCCGGCACCCGCGAGGCGATCGCGACCTTCAACCGGGCCGGCTGGATCGTGATCGTGGTGACCAACCAGTCGGGGGTCGGCCGTGGCTACTACACCGAGGACGACATGCACGCCCTGCACGGACGCATGATCCAGGATCTCGCGGCGGCCGGCGGTCACATCGACGCCGTCTATCACGCGCCCCAGCA
>JAEYTM010000290.1 GCA_023434015.1 Pseudomonadota bacterium
CTCAAGTCCCGACACCGCTTCCAGCGCCGCCCGCAGGGCGGGGCCGCTGGGGCCCTTGGTGCACATCTCGGGCTCGACCACGAACAGGCTCGCGCCGCGTTGCTCCAGCCGGTCTAGCACCTCAAGCATTCCCCGGCTGGAAGCTCCCAACTGGGTGAGGCGAGGGACGACGAGCTGGTCGCCGACGCCGATGAAATCGAGGATCGAGTAAAGCACTGCGGAGTCGTCGGCCCCGGGAGCGACCGGCTCCTCGGCGCGCACCACGTGACATCCCATCGCCTTCAGCGCCGCCGTCTCGCTTGTCGAGCCCGCGTCGCGCAGCCGCACGTAACCGATCCTCAGCATCCCACCTAGAGCCCTTCAAGCCATAGCGATGATGGCCGACAACGTCACAAAAGCTGAGCCTTTCGCCAAGATGCGATACGTTAATTCTTGGCAATTTTTGTCTCTTATCGCCGTTAACCCAGGGTTCTCCGTGCGAGGCGGGGAGAAATCTATTCGGTCTGGTAGCAAAACTATCCGCCAAGGCGTCTCAAGATGAACTCCAGGTCGATAGTGTTACCGACTTCGAAGCCGTATTCGCCCACCTGTTCGAATCCGTGGCGGCCATAGAACCGCCGGGCGCCGTGGTTTTCCGACCAGACGCCGATCCAGATCGTGCGCGGGCCGTCGCGCTGCAGCCAGTCGATCGCCGTGGTGAACAGCCGGCCGCCCAGCCCGCTCGCCTGGGCCGACCGGACCAGGTACAGGCGCTTCAGCTCGCCACATGCCGGCGTCACTTCGGGATGCGGCAGGGTGCAGGGGCCCGCGAGGGCGTACCCCACGGCGGCGCCGTCCTGCTCGACCAGCCAGGCCGCTTTGGCCGGGTCGGTGAGGTCGGCCAGCGTTCGCGGCAGGCTGTAGGCTTCGGCCAGGAAGCGGGCGAGGTCTTCGGGCGGATAGAGGTGCGCGAAGGTCTCGGTGAAAGTCCGCGCGCCGAGTTCGGCCAGGGCCGAGGCGTCGGCGATCGCAGCGCGGCGGATCTGGGACGTTGGCATCGGGCCGTCGGGTTTCTGCGTCAGGGTGAACGGATCACCGTCGCGCTCTACACCCACAGGGACATGCTCGACCACCGTCCCGGCGTCGGCGCCCTAACGGCCCGAGCGACTGGCGCGGTGATCGGCGCGCTGGAGGACGCCGCCGACCTTCACCCCGCGCCCTGAGGCGCCGCTGGCGGAGGCTCGGGGCCCAGGATTTCGCCTGGGCGACACATGCCGTGGTGTCGGTCGCAGACGCCCACGGCAAAGGCCGGGTTGTCTCCTCGCTCGAGGGCGGGTACGACCTTGAGGCTCTGGGCCAGTCGGCGCTCGCGCACGGGCCCTCTTGAGGGCTGAGGGAACGCGGCGGTGTGCCGGAAGGCCGAAGCCGACCGTAGGGAATGGCAAGCGTATTGACCGCACAGGCTTCCGCCGCGCCTGCTCCCGCCCGCTCCGGCGCCATCGTACTGGCGCGGCACGGCGAGCCTGCGCTTTCGCGCAAGGTAAGGCTCAACGCCGCCGGCTACCGGGAGTTCTGGGCCAGCTACGAGGTGCACGGCCTTCTGCCGGGGCAAAGCCCGCCGCCGACGCTTGTCCGATTCGCCGAACGGTGCGGCGCGCTGGTGGCCTCCACGCGGCTTCGCTCCATCGAGAGCGCCCGCGCCCTGGCGGGCGACAAGACTTTTGCGCAGGAAGCCCTCCTCATCGAGGCGCCCCTTCCGCCGCCGAACTGGCCGTCGTGGATCAAGCTGTCGCCGCGGATGTGGGGTTTCTACGCGCGGTTCTGGTGGTGGTTCTTCAACCACCACGAGGGCCAGGAAACCCGCCGCCAGGCGGAGGCCCGCGCCGACTGTGCGGCGGACATGCTGATCGAGCTGGCCGCGCGTGGGGAGGACGTGGTGGTCCTGGCCCACGGGTTCTTCAACTTCATGATCGGCCGGGCGCTGCGCCGGCGCGGCTGGAAACTGGCCGTCAGCGAAGGCTACAAATACTGGTCGATGCGCCGGTTCGAGAAGCCCTGACGGCCGCGCGTCAGGTCTTCAGCTGGCCCCACGGCCCGGTGATCGCGAGGGTCGTGCCCGGCAGGTAGAGGTTCACGAACATCGTCGAGGCGTCGGGCGAGAAGCAGACGCCCGCCAGCTCCGTATTCACCGATCCCGCAGCCGGCGTCGCGGCGTTGCGGCCGAAGACATAGACCTTGCCCTCGGGCGTGACGCCCTTGAGCTGGTTGTAACCCTTGTACTTGTCCTCGCAGACGAAGAGGTGGCCGGTCGGGGCGACGGCCAGATTGTCGCCCATCATCATCACCGCCGGGTCGTGCGGCTCGACGAACAGCTGCAGGCGGCCGGGCTTGTCGCCTTCGCCCGGACGGCCCTCCTCGGTGCTTGGCACATAGCGCATGATCTGGCCGAGCTGGCCGGGACCGCCGGTCGTGCAGGTGAAGAACATCTCGCCGTCGCCGAACCACAGGCCCTCGCCACGGGCGAACACGGCCGCGCCCTTGGCCTCGCCCCGCCGGCGAAGGTCGTCGCCCTGGCTGTCGACGCCGTCGAGGTCGATCCATACGGTCTCGTACCAGTCGCCGGCCCGCCAGAACGGGCGTCCGTCCCAGTTGCGCACATTGGCGCCCCGCCGGCCGCGCAGGCCCAGGGCCTGCAGTCGTCCGCCCTCGTGCAGCCGCTCGCGGTTGTTGGGCAGGTAGCGATAGAACAGGCCGTCGCCCTGGTCCTCGGTCTGGTAGACGATTCCGGTGCGCGGGTCGGTCGCGGTCGCCTCATGCTTGAAGCGGCCCATGCCGGTAATCGGAACGGGGTCGGCGAGGCCGCGCAGATCCGACGGCACCTCGAAGACGAATCCGTGGTCCCTGGCGCCGCCCTCGCCCTTCCGCTGGACCGTCTCCTCGCAGGTCAGCCAGGTTCCGTAGGGGGTGATCCCGCCCGCGCAGTTGGTGTGCGTCCCGGCGAGGCTCAGGTGATGGGTGACCAGCTTTCGGGCTTTGAGGTCCCAGACCAGGCTGCTCGTGCCGCCGCCCATCGGGAGGCCGTCGTCGGTGCGGTCGTAGACCTTGTCGGCGGCGACCTTGCCGGCCAGGGCGCGTCCCGGTCCGTAGGCGGTCCGCTCGGGGTCGGTGGGCTTGAGCTCGTGATTGCGCACCAGCGCCACGCGGTCGGGGCCGGCGGGGAAACAGCCCATGCCGTCCATCTTCTGCGGCGTGAGCAGGCCATCGTCCATCAGCTGACCGGCTTCTGAGACCACGTCGTAGGTGAAGCCTTCTGGCAGGTCGAACAGGCCTTTGGGGTCGGGAACCAGCGGTCCGTAGCCGGCGACCTCGCTGCGATAGGCGCTGGCGTCCTGGGCCACCGCCCGCGAGAAGCCGCCGAATGCGGCGGAGGTGGCGGCCAGGGCGACAAAGTTCCGACGAGATATCGACATAGGGGCTCCACGTGATCCCCGGACCTATGCTCAGGCTTAGGGCACAGATCAATGACAGTTGTGCCGGGCCGACGCCCGCCGTAACGGGATGGACCCGCCCCGACCCCCTGTCCTAGGTTCGGGCGACCGCAAGGGAACCCCATGTCCGAAGCCCCCGAGATCGAGACCCTGTCGTTCGAGCAGGCCCTGGCCGAGCTGGAGCAGATCGTGGCCCGCCTGGAATCCGGACAGGCTCCGCTTGAGGATTCCATCCGCATGTATGAGCGCGGCGCGGTTTTGAAGGCGCACTGTGAAACCCGGCTGGAGGCGGCGCGCCTTCGGGTCGAGAAGATCGTGATGGGCGCCGGCGGCGCGGCGGAAGGGCCCCGGGGAGTCGAACCTGCGGAGTTCAACTGATGCCGGGTCTTGCGCGGCGGGTGGCCGAGGCCGCCGACCTGGTGACCGTGGCGCTGGACGAACTGCTGCCGCGCGGGGACGGCGCGGAAGGGCGGCTGACGGAGGCCATGCGCTACGCCACCCTGGGTCCGGGCAAGCGGCTGCGGACCTATTTCGCCCTTGAGACCGGGCGCATGTTCGAGGTTCCGGAACGCTCTGTGCTGCGCAGCGCCTGCGCGCTGGAATGCATCCATGCCTACAGCCTGATCCACGACGACCTGCCCTGCATGGACGACGACGACATGCGACGCGGCAGGCCGACGGTGCACAGGGCCTATGACGAGGCCACCGCCGTTCTGGCGGGCGATGCGCTGCAGGCCGTCGCCTTCGAAATCCTTGCCCATCCGGACACCCATCCCGACGGCGCCGTGCGCGCCGAGCTGGTCACTCGCCTTGCCCACGCGGCCGGCCCCCGCGGAATGATCGGCGGGCAGATGATCGACATCATGGGCGTGCGCGACGACCTGGGCGGAGTGGCGCGTATGCAGCGGCTGAAGACCGGCGCGCTGATCGCCTGCGCGTTCGAACTGCCGCTGGCCATGGCCCGGGCTAAGGAGGCCGAGCGGCACGCGCTGCTGGCCTTCGCCCATGACCTCGGTCTCGCCTACCAGATCGTCGACGACCTGCTGGACGCCGAGGGCGACGCCGACCTGATGGGCAAGGCGGCGGGCAAGGACGCGGCCAAGGGCAAGGCCAATTTCGTCACTCTGCTGGGCGTCGACGCCGCGCGGGAGCGCTTGGCGCTGCTGTCCGACCAGACCAAGGCGCACCTCGAACCTTTTGGGGAGGCGGCCGAATTCCTACGGGCCAGCGTCGATTTCGTGCTAGAGCGCCGGAATTGATTTCCCCTGCATCGCCGCAGACCGCGTTCTCATGATCCCAGTCACTCCCCTGCTCGACACGGTCGCCTCGCCGGCCGACACGCGGGCCTTCTCAATCCCCCAGCTTCGCCAGCTTGCCGACGAGGTGCGGGCCGAGACCATCGACGCCGTGTCCCAGACCGGCGGCCACCTGGGCGCGGGCCTGGGCGTCGTCGAGCTGACCGTCGCCCTCCACCACGTCTATGAGACGCCGCGCGACATCCTGATCTGGGACGTCGGCCACCAGGCCTATCCCCACAAGATCCTCACCGGCCGTCGGGACCGCATCCGCACCCTGCGCCAGGGCGGCGGCCTTTCCGGCTTCACCAAGCGCGCCGAGAGCGAGTACGACCCCTACGGCACCGCCCACGCGGCGACTTCCATCTCCGCGGCGCTGGGTTTCGCGGCCGCGCGCGACCGCAAGGGGGAAGACAACCGCGTCGTGGCGGTGATCGGCGACGGCTCGATGAGCGCCGGGATGGCCTATGAGGCGATGAACAACGCCTGCGAGACCACCAGGCAGCTGACGGTCATCCTCAACGACAACGACATGTCCATCGCGCCGCCGGTGGGTGGGATGAGCGCCTATATGGCGCGGCTGGTTTCCGGCTCGGGCTACCGCTCGATCCGCAACCTCGGCAAGGCGGTCTCCAGGGCCTTCCCCAAGCCGATCCAGGAAGTCGCCCGCAAGGCCGAGGAATATGCCCGCGGCATGGTCACTGGCGGGACCTTCTTCGAGGAACTGGGCTTCTATTACGTCGGCCCGATCGACGGGCACGACATGGACGCCCTGGTCCATGTCCTGCAGAACGCCCGCAACATCGTCGACAAGCCGGTGCTGGTCCACGTCGTCACCCAGAAGGGCAAGGGCTATGCCCCGGCCGAGAGCGCCGCCGACAAGCACCACGCGGTGGTCAAGTTCGACGTGGTCACCGGCCTTCAGGCCAAGCCGGCGCAGACCCGCGCGCCGAGCTACACCAGGGTCTTCGCCCAGGAACTGATCAAGCGCGCCGAGCTCGACCCCAAGATCGTCGCCATCACCGCGGCCATGCCGTCGGGCACCGGCCTCGACCTGTTCGGCGAACGCTTCCCGGAGCGCACCTACGACGTCGGCATCGCCGAGCAGCACGCGGTCACCTTCGCCGCCGGCCTCGCGGCCGAGGGGATGAAGCCGTTCACCGCGATCTATTCGACCTTCCTGCAGCGCGGCTACGACCAGGTCGTGCATGACGTCGCCATCCAGCGACTGCCGGTGCGTTTCGCCATGGACCGGGCCGGCCTGGTCGGCGCCGACGGCCCTACCCATGCCGGTTCGTTCGACATCGGCTTCATGGGCGCCCTGCCGGGTATGGTGCTCATGGGGCCGGCCGACGAGGCCGAACTGGCCCGGGTCATCGCCACGGCGGTCGAGATCGACGACCGTCCGTCGGCGTTCCGCTATCCGCGGGGCGAAGGAGTCGGGGTGGAGATTCCCGCGCTCGCCGAACCGCTGGAGATCGGCAAGGGCCGGATCGTGCGGGAAGGGTCCGCGGTCGCCATCCTGTCGTTCGGCACCCGCCTGGGCGAGAGCCTGCGCGCCGCCGAGCTCCTTGCGGCGCGCGGCCTCTCCGCCACCGTCGCGGACGCCCGCTTCGCCAAGCCGCTGGACGTCGAGCTGTTGCTTCGCCTCGCACGCGACCACGAGGCGCTGATCACCGTCGAGGAAGGTTCGATGGGCGGCTTCGGCGCCTTCGTCCTGCAGGCGCTCGCCGAGCACGGCGCTCTCGACCGGGGCCTGAAGGTCCGCACCCTGGTGCTGCCCGACGTGTTCCAGGATCAGGACAAGCCCGAGGCGATGTACGCCGACGCGGGGCTGGACGCGGAGGGCATCGTGCGTGGAGCGCTCAATGCGCTCGGCGTCTCGAACAGTTCGGCGGCCGGTCGCCGCGCCTGACCGCTAGGTCCGGCAGGACGTCAGGAATTCGCGCACCTTCGCCCGGTCGCCCGGCACGGCGGTGCGGTGGCCGTCGATGGTCACCGCCAGTTCCCCGCTGCTCGCGAAACTGCTGAACACCGGATCGGCGGCCCTGGCCTGGGCTTCGATCACCGTGCCCTCGCCTATGGCCGGGCCGATCGCGCCCATGTAGCGCGCCTTGGTGCGGCCGGACGACAGTTCCAGGACCGGGCGGGCCTTGCCAGGCGCGTTGGCCCAGACCAGAACCTGTCCGGACTTCGGCTCGCAGCTCATCATGATCAGCACGTTGTCGCTCTGCGGCTGGCCGAAGGCGAGTTTGACGCCTTCGCCTTCGACATGATTCAGCGACCATCCCATGCCCGGCATCGCCGCCGGCGGGCTCTGGTGGGCGCAGGCGGCGAGGCTGCAGGACGCGATCAGACTGAGAATGGCGCGGCGGCGCATGTACGAACCCCTTGTCATCAGGACAACGTCAGGCGCGCCGCGGGGTTCACTATCGGCCCTCAGAAGGGCGAGAAGCGTTCCACCAGCGACTGGCCGGCCGGGGTCTTCTGCACGCGGCTGAGGTCGCCGCGGCCGCCGTAGCTGATGCGCGCCTCCGCGATCTGGCTGTGGCGGATGGTGTTTGAGGAGGAGATGTCCTCCGGACGGACGATGCCGGCGACGGTCAATTGCCGCAGCTCGGCGTTGGTGCGCACCTCCTGGGTGCCCTGGATCATCATGTTGCCGTTGGGCAGCACGGCCGTGACCACAGCGGCGACCGTCAGGCTGATCTGCTCCGCCCGGTTGATCGCGCCGGCGCCGGTGTTGGCGGTCTTGGAACTGGCCGAGACGGCGTTGGCCGGATCGAAGCCGCCCGGCAGAATTTTCCCCAGGCTGGATTCCAGGCCCAGGAAATGCGGCACGCCGGCGCTGACGCTGGCGTTGCGCGAACTCGTCGACGAATTGATCGTTTTGGCGCTGTCGTCGATGTCGATCTGGACCGTCAGGATGTCGCCGACCCGGCCGGCGCGCTGGTCGATGAAGAAGGCCCGGGCGCCCGTCCGCCACAGGGAGTTGGCGCTGGCCGCGGTCGGCACGGGCTCGCGCGCTGAGGCCAGGGTCATGATCGACTGGTCGCGGGGGACCAGCGCGGCGGGATACCCGACCGGGGCCAGTTCCGGGCCTTTCACCGCTTCGGAGACGGTCGAGCAGGCGGCGACGAGGGGAGCCAGGGCGGCGAGGGCGAGGAAGTGGAGACGCATCGGAGAGGTTTCCTTCAACGGAGCGCGTAGCGGGTGGAGCGGGGCGCAGTCATGGCGGCGGCGGCCGGGCCCACCACCGCCTGGCCGGGGCCGACGACCACCGCCTGGACGACCTTCCGGGAGCTGGTGTTCTGGACGCTGATCGCCTCGCCGACGCCGCCCGCGGACAGCGCCTTGGCCTGAAGCGACAGCGATACGCCGCCATTCTCGTAGGTCACGGTGATCAGCTCGTTCGCCCTGACCACTATGGCCGCGCCGACGT
>JAEYTM010000296.1 GCA_023434015.1 Pseudomonadota bacterium
CCATCGCCCGCGCGCGGCTGGCGGCCGGCAAGGCGGAGGCCGAGGCCCGGGCCAGGACCGAGGACCTGCGCAACGCCCTGCTGTCGTCGATCTCTCACGACCTGCGCACGCCGCTGGCGGCGATCATGGCCTCGGCGAGCAGCCTGCACGAGTTCGGCGAGACCTTCGCGCCCGGTGTGCGCAAGGACCTGGCGGCGACGATCCAGGAGGAGACCGAGCGGCTGGACGCCTTTGTCGCCAACCTCCTCAGCATGACGAGGCTGGAGGCCGGCGGGCTGTCGGTGCAGCGGATCGCCTTCAGCGTCGGCGAGGTGGCCGAACGGATCGCGGCTGGCCGGGCCGCTCTGACGGCGGGGACGCTGACGGTGTCGATTCCACCCGACCTGCCGGAGGGCCTGGGCGACCCGGTGCTGTTCGAGCAGGCGCTGGGCAATGTGGTCGAGAACGCGCTGCGTTACGGCCCGGCCGGCGGCCGGGTGACGATCCTCGCGGCGGCGGAGGGCGAGTGCGTGGCCGTGGAGGTCTCCGACGAGGGGCCGGGCGCTCCGCCGCAGGAACTCGAGCGGATATTCGAGAAGTTCTTCCGGTCGAGCCGCACGGCGCACCGGCCGGGCACGGGCCTTGGCCTGTCGATCGCCCGCGGTCTGTTGGAGGGCATGGACGGCTCGGCCGAGGCGCGCAACCGGCCGGAGGGCGGGTTGCAGGTGACCCTGCGGCTGCCGTGCGCCGGGGCCGCGACGACAGGATCGGAGAATGCAGGATGAACGGAGCGAGCGCGAGCCTGGGCCGGCTGCTGCTGGTCGACGACGAGCCGCAGATCATCCGCGCCCTGACGCCGGCCTTGAGTGCGGCCGGCTATGCGGTCGAGGCGGCGGAAAGCGGCGTCGCCGCCCTGACCAGGATGGCGGCCGATCCGTTCGACGTGGTGATCCTCGACCTCGGCCTGCCGGACATGGACGGCAAGCAGGTGATCGTGCGGCTGCGCGAATGGTCGGAAGCGCCGATCATCGTGCTGTCGGCGCGGGACCTGGAGAGCGAGAAGATCGCCGCCCTCGACCTCGGGGCCGACGACTTCGTCAACAAGCCCGTGGGCATCGGCGAACTGCTGGCGCGGGTGCGGGCCAGCCTGCGCGGCAGGGAACGGCGCTTCACCTCCCAGGCGAGCTTTACCGGCGGCGACCTGGAGCTCGATTTCGCCATGCGCCGGGTAAGGGTGCAGGGCGAGGAGGTGAAGCTGACGCCGCGCGAGTACGACCTGCTGCGGACCCTGGCGCGACACGCCGGCCGAGTGGTGACCCATCGGCAGGTGATCGCCGCCGTCTGGGGGGCCGGCGCCCAGGTGGACGCCCAGTTTGTCCGGGTGCTGGTGGGCCAGGTGCGGCAGAAGATCGAGGTCGATCCGTCGGCGCCCAGGATCCTGCTGACCGAACCGGGGGTTGGCTACCGGCTGCGGGCGGACGACGACCGCTGAGGGGGACCCGGCGCGCGCCTTACATGCGGCGGGCCTCGGGGGTGATCAGCGCCAGGAAGCCGTCGCGCAGCACGATCCACAGCCGGCGCAGCAGGATGCTGACGTCTTCGACGACCGTGCGCCAGGCTTCCTGCAACCGTGCGTGCGCGGACGGGGCAGGCAGGCCCGAGGCGGGCGCCGGCTCGATGCGCGGCAGGACGCCTTCGGCGGTGGCGACCTCGGTCGGGCCGACGGCCGCCATCAGCGAGATCGTCTCGGTGATGAAGTCCGCCTGGGTGACGTTGCCAATCGACAGGCGCTGCTCGTCGAGCTTGATCTGCTGGGTCAGCAGGCCGGTGATCACCACCTGCGGCGTCGCGCGCGACGCACCTGGGGCGAGGGCGTAGACCGGGCCGCCGGAATTGCCGCCAAAGACGTCGAAGTCGACGAGGTAGGTCGGGTAGCGGTCGGCCGGCGACAGCGGGTAGGAGGCCACGCGGCCGGACCGCAGGATCGGGAAACCGGCGGTGTTGGCTGACAGGCCGTAGGGAAAGCCGAGGGTCATCATCTCGGTCCCCGGCTGAACGCCGAGGATTTCCAGCGCCCGCTCTCCCGGCAATTGGGTGGTCGGCAGGGCCGCCGTCGTCACACCCTCAGGCAGTTCGATGGCCGCGACGTCCTGGGTCGGATGGCGGGTCCACAGCGGCCCGCCCTCGGCGTCGCGGATGCGGACGTTCACCGGCGCATACCGCCAGCCGCCCTCCGGGTCCTGGGCCCGGAAGCCGACCTTGGCCTTGTCGTTCGGCATGTTGGCGAAGACGTGGTGGGCGGTGATGAGGATGGTGCGGGGCGCGCCGTCCGGAGCCTGTGCGAGCACGACGAAGCCGGTGCCTACCGTGCTCTGACCGCCGCCGATCAACTGCTCGAGCCGCACCGTCGCCGCCATCACGTCGACAACGTCGCTCATGCCTGCTCCACGCCAGTTTCCGGATTCGCCCGCCGTCCCGTCTGTCCAACGCAAAGAGGGCCGGGAGGCTGCAACCGCCTCAACTGCGCCATTCGGCGATGGTCGCTCCGGCGGCGTCCTCGAAGGCCACCCGGTCGAATTCCACCGCGACCAGGCAGACAGGCGGCCGATCGACGGCGTCAGCGCGGCAGACGACAGGTTGGCCGTCGCCCAATGCCGCGACCCGGCCCGACAGCACCAGGCCGAAGCCCGCGCCGGTGCTCAGGTCGGCCGGGGCCACCTTGCGGACCACCTCATAGGGGCGTTCGCCCCGCCGTAGCACGCGCGAGCCATCGGCGCGGAAGATGCTGGCCAGGCCGACGGTCTGGGGCGCGGCCGCGGCCGGCGTCGCGGCCTCTTCTGGCGCAGGCTCGTCGGTGGCCGCCGCCGCTGTGGCCATGCGTTCGACCGGGCAGGATTCGGCGTCCGTCCAGGGTCGGGGGATCCAGAAGCCCTCGACCGCCTCGATGTCCTCGCCGGCCCCGGTGAGCTGCGGCGCGTCGGTCCAGACCACGGGGCGGGCGGTGAGCGTCAGGGTCTGGCGGGCTTCGTCATAACGCCATCCGGCCTGCGGACCGCCTGTCTGGGCGGCGGCGGGAAGGGGGCCCGCACAGCCGAACGCCACCCGAACCTGGAATCTCCGGCCCACCAGGGCGGCCT
>JAEYTM010000045.1 GCA_023434015.1 Pseudomonadota bacterium
GGCTGGGCGACCGCCACGGCCGCAGCCAGGACGCTGAGCGCCGCCACGTACCCCAGATGCTTCTTCTTCATGTTCGTTCTCTCCCTCTCTCTTGTTGTTTTGTTCAGGCTGCCGCGGGTTTTTCCGCAGACGCTTTGTCGCCGTCGAGCGTGGCGGTCGGATCGATGAACATCCAGCCGATGGCGCCGACCAGGGCCGCCGCGGCGGCGACCAGGAACGAGCCGGACCAGCCCAGGCTCTCGGCGAGGATCGGCGTGATGGCGGCCACCGTCGCCCCGCCGAGCTGGCAGCACATGTTCATGACGCCCGAGACCGAGCCGGCCGAAGACCGGCCGATGTCGGCGCTGATCGTCCAGAAGGCGCTCTGCGAGATGTAGAGCGCGCCCGAGCCGAGCGCGAGCACGACCGCCGCGAGGCGGGCGTCGGCCACCTGGGTGGCGATGGTCACGAAGACCGCCGTCATCGCCATGCCGAACACCGCCGGCGCGCAACGGCCGATTCGCTTGCCGACGCGTGGGCACAGCTTGTCGGAGATCCAGCCGCCGACCGGCGAGGCGATCGCCATCGCGATGAACGGCAGCATGCCGTAGATGCCGCTGGACTTCAGGTCGAGGCCGCGCACCTGCGACAGGTAGGTGAAGAACCAGGTGAAGAAGATCCAGGCGACATAGCCGAAGCAGAAGTAGCTGAGGCTCAGCAGGGCCACCTGCCTGTTCATGATGATCGAGCCCCAGCTCGCCAGCTTCGGCGACTCCGCCGTGGTCTTGGCGGCTTCGTCGGCGGCGATGTAGTCGAGCTCGGGCTGCTTGACCCAGCGATGGTTCGCGGGCTTCTCGCGCACCATCAGCATCCAGACGACCATCGCCACCAGGCCGATCACGGCGCTGGCGTGGAAGGCCCAGCGCCAGTCGTGGCTGAGCATGATGGTGGTGATCAGCGGCGGCGCGATGCCCGCCCCGACGCCGACGCCGGCGAAGATCAGGCCGTTGGCCAGGCCCCGCTCGTGCGAGGGAATCCAGGAGGCGACCATGCGGTTGCCGGCCGGGAAGATCACCGACTCGCCGATGCCGAGGATGAAGCGGACGGCGATCATCAGGCCCAGCGCATTGGCGTAGCCGGCCGGGATCAGGGCCGTGGCCGAGGTCAGCACGCTCCACCAGAAGATGCCGATCGCGATGACCTTGAACGGGCCGAAGCGGTCCGCCAGGCGCCCCGCGAAGGGCTGGGTGAAGGCGTAGCCGAACACGAACGCCGAGAAGACCATGCCGAGCTGGCGGTCGTTCAGCAGCAGGTCGGTTTTGATCTGCGGCGCGGCGATCGAGATGTTGGCGCGGTCGAGGTAGGACACCGCAGCGACGGCGAACACCAGGAAGACCATAAGCCATCGCACATTGCCCACCCGGGCAATTGCGGAGGCGGTCTGGGAACGGCTCAAGGGATAGCTCCTTCGTGGGCGGGCGCGTCCTGCGGGCCCTGATCGGGCGTGGCGGATGCGGTCATCAAGGTGGATGGCGCCTGAGGCGCCGGAACAGGGGCCCTACGACCGACGGCCGTGGCGAGCACGGCTGCGCGCTGGCGGGCCGCCAGCCGTGCAGTCAGGTCGAACGCCAGCGGCGGCTCGGCCACGTCTCCCCCCTTGCCCTAGATTTTCGGTCCGCACCGCGCCGGAGCGGGTCTGGACCCCCGGCGCGGCGGCCAGGTTGTTGGGGTGAAACGTTGCATACAGCCGACAGTAGGGTCAACGGGCTTGGCCGGTCCCCGGGAGCTTGATTGCTCCCGGGTTTTGGCGCCCATGATCAATCCGGGGCCCGGTTCACGCCGCGGGCGCGATCGGCGAGAATCTCGCGGATCTGCTCACGGGCGATCGGCAGGCGGGTTTCATTGGCGCGAAGCCACTGGTCGAAGTCGGCGTCAATGGCCGGGGTCCAACGGGTGTCGATCTGGCCCGCCGTGTAGGTCCCTTCGCGCAGGCGCTGGTGACCGAAGATGTCACGCAGCCGCGTCAGTTCGGCGGCGCGGACGACACCTTCCGCCAGGTGGGCCGGAATGAAGATCACCCCGCCGCTGCGGCCCAGGACCACGTCGCCGGGCATGACCGTGGCCTTGCCGATCCGCGTCGGGCCGTTGATCCCGACCATGGTGGAATTCAGCCGCGCGCCGGTCGCCGCGGCGCCGAAGTGGTGCGACGGGTCGTAGGAGCGCACGAAGGAGGTGAAGTTCGGCAGCGCCCTCAGGCCTTCGATGTCGCGCACCGCGCCATCGTAGACGATGCCGTTGCCGGTCTTGGCGTAGATGGCGTTGCCGACGTTGTCGCCGACGGACGGGCCGTCCTGCTTAAGCCCGAAGTGGTCGGAGACGTAGACATCGCGCTGCTGCAGCATGTCGACCGGCCAGGCGTTCTGCGCGCCCTGGCGCTTTTCGGCCACGCCCTCGGCTTCGATCACCTTCTGGATATCGGGGCGCCCCGGCATCCATTGGGCGGTCAGCGCACGGCCGACCAGCACCTTCTCCGGGAAGATCGACAGCCAGCCATCCTCGAACTGGTGGTTGAACTGCTGGGACCGCAGATAGGCCCAGGCCTCCTCCAGGGTCACGTTCCTCATCCGGTCGAGAATGCCGTCGGAGACCTTGGGCCGCCCGTCCGGGAACCGCTCGCCGGTCCAGTCGGGCGTGTAGCGGATCACGTCCTCGCGCGAGAAGAAGCCGGCGGCGGCGGAAGCCGGGGATGCGGTCGCGAGCGTCGCCGCGAGAACGGCCCCCAGGGCCGCCGCGCGAAAGAGGCGCGAAGAAGCACCGGGCCTGTCTGTCGTGTTCATCCGGGGGTCCCTATGAATGGTTTGTTTCAGGCCGATGTCCCGCACGACGCCCAAGCGGACGACTGTGCGCCGGAAAGCCGGCGCACCGCCTCCCGGTCAGTAACCGCGCTGGGTCAGCACCTCGTTGAGCTTGTCCCGAGGCACGTAGACGCGCTTGGGGTCTTCCTGCAGCCAGCGCCGGAAACGGGTCTTCATTTCGGGCGTGAACGCCTGGTCCATCTGGCCGGAGGTGTAGGTTCCGGAGTTGACCATGTCCTTGGCGAAGTCGTCGGTCATCCGTTCGAATTCCGACGACAGGGCGACCGCTTCGGCCAGGTGGGCGGGCACGAACATGGTGCCGCCGCGGCGGACCAGCACGATGTCGCCCGGCAGAACGGTCGCCTCACCGATGCGGATCGGCGGGTTGATCTGCACCATCTGCATCTCGCGGATGGCCGAGGGGTGAATCCCCTTCACCACGCCGTTGAAGCCCTTGATCGCGCGCAGGCCCTCTTCGTCCCGGACCGACCCGTAGACGACGACCCCGTTCTTGCTGCGGGCGTAGATGCCGCTGCCGAGGCGATCGCCCATCAAGGTGCCGTCGGCGATCTTGCCGTAGGAGTCGGCGACATAGACGTCGCCGTTCTGCAGCATGTCGATCGGCCAGGCGTTGTGCGGGCCGAGGCGGTTTTCCTTCTTGCCCTGTTCAGCCAGCGGATCGCGCATGTCGGGGCGCAGGGGCATGAACTGGATGGTCAGGGCGCGGCCGGTGATCGGCTTGGTGTCGTCCGGATCGATATGGATCCAGCTGCCTTCGTACTGGTTGTTGTAGCCGGCCTGACGCAGCACGCCCCAGGCCTGCTCGATCGAAACCGACTCCATGCGCTTCAGGACCTCGTCCGACACCTTCGGCCGTCCGTCCGGGAAACGCTCGCCCGTCCAGGTCGAGGTGAAGAACTGAATCTGTTCCTTGCTCGCCTGAACCTGGGCGTTGGCGCTGGGCGCCAGGGTGACAGCGCAGGTCAGGGCGACCGCCGCCAACATAGTCCTTCTCACGGTGTTTCCTCCAATTTTCGTTGTTTTTATTGGCCTTAGAACCCGGCCGGGTTGGGGCGCCGTCGGCCTTGCAGCCCGCGACGCCCGCCCCCTCCCCAGGGATAGCAGGATTAGAAGCGGCTACGGAAGCCGATGCTGATCACCCGGCCCAGCGGGCTCGCGCCACAGGGGGCGAACCCGGAGGGGCCCACCCGAAAAGCACAATTCATAGTTGTATTCCCGCCACGCGCCGGCGCGCCGGACGGCGCAGCCGTCCCGTTCCCCCTCCAAAGACCTGAGGTTCGTCCACCCAGGGGTGACTGGCGCAGACGATTTCAGAATGTTGTTATGGGATTTTGCATACACCCGGCGAGAAGCCGGTCAACTGGGTTTCGCGCGGCGCACGACTGTCGTCATCAGCATTTGTGGCGCTGTGGCGAAAATACAAAAACCCATATGCAGTTCGCGGTCGCGGTCGCGCCCGCCGCCCCGGGGCCCCCCCGCGCGGGGGGGCCGGGGGCGGGGGTTGGCC
>JAEYTM010000066.1 GCA_023434015.1 Pseudomonadota bacterium
CCGAGTTCCTGGCGAATATGAGCCACGAGATCCGCACGCCGCTGCATGGCGTGCTGGGCATGGCCCAGGTGATGGCGCGCGACCCGCTGAGCGCCGAACAGGCGGCCCGCCTGGGCGTCATCCGCCGCTCCGGCGACGCCCTGCTGGGCCTGCTGAACGACCTCTTGGACCTGTCGAAGATCGAAGCGGGCCGCCTGGAGCTCGCGCCCGCTCCCTTCGACCTCGAGAGCGTGGTGATCAGCGCCTGCGGCCCGTTCGAAGGTCTGGCGCAGGAGAAGGGCGTACGCCTGGATGTCGAGGTCGCTTCCACGGCGCGTGGCGGCTGGCTCGGCGACGGGCCGCGGTTGCAGCAGGTGGTGGCCAATCTCGTGTCCAATGCGGTGAAGTTCACCGACGACGGCGAGGTCAGGGTGCTGGCGCAGATCGCGGCGGGCGGCGGCTTGGAGATCCGGGTCAGCGACACGGGGATCGGCATTCCCGACGACCGGATGGCGAGCCTGTTCCAGAAGTTTTCCCAGGTGGAGAGTTCGGCGACGCGAAGGTTCGCCGGGACCGGCCTTGGCCTGTCGATCTCGCGTCAGTTCGTGCAGATGATGGGAGGCGACCTGACGGTGGCCAGCCGCCTCGGCGGCGGCAGCACCTTCACCGCCGCCGTCCCATTGATCCGGGCGACCGTGCGGGATCCGGCGGTGGAGATGATCGCGGGACCTGCGGGGCGGTGGCCAGGCGAGCGCCGCCCACGCGTCCTCGCGGCCGAGGACAATCCGACCAACCAGTTGATCCTGCGGGCGCTGCTCGAACCGCTCGACCTGGAGCTGGTGCTGGCCGGCAACGGCGAGGAGGCCGTGGCCGCGGTGGCGGACCAGACCTTCGATCTGGTGTTGATGGACATTCAGATGCCGGACGTGGATGGCCTCGCCGCGACCCGGCGGATCAGGGCGCTTGAGCTGGAGCGGGGCCTGGCGAGGACGCCGGTGGTGGCCTTGTCGGCCAACGTGATGACCCACCAGATCGCCGAATACCTCAAGGCCGGCATGGACGACGTGGTGCCGAAGCCCGTCGAGGCCGAGCGGTTGTTCGCCGCGGTGATCTGCGCCCTCAGCCGCCAGGCGGCGCCCGCCTGATCTCCGCCCGGCGGGGCTGGATGGAAGTCGTAGCGGCGGCGTCGGTCAGGCGGTGGGGTTCACGAGTTCGGATGAACCTTCCGCACGCAAAGGGGTTGCAAGATCCGCGGGCGGGGGCCTGACTCGGCAGGACATGACGCTCCAATCCCTTCTCCTCGATCTCCAGAAAATGGTCGCCTGGGCGCCCTCATGGGTGTTCAGCCTGCTGCTGGTCGCCATCGCCCTGGTCCTTGCGCTCACGGTCCACGAAGGTCTCGTGCGACTGGTCCGGCGGGGTCTGCTGCACAAGGACGAGTTCTGGCGCGCCCTGGTTGTGCGCACCCGTGGGCCGGGGCGCCTCGCCCTTATGGTCGCCGCCGTAGGTTGGGCGCTGGCGGTGTCGCCGGTGCTGGTCGGCCACGGCGCCCTGATCCGCCACGGCCTGCTGGTGGCGATGATCATCCTGATGGGCTGGACCCTGCTGACCGCGATCGACATCGGCGCGGCCCTGTACATGCGCGGCTACAAGACTGACGTCGCCGACAATCTGCTGGCCCGCAAGCACCTGACGCAGGTGAGGGTCCTGCGGCGGGCGGCGGCGACCCTGGTCATCGTGATCACCGCCGGCATGGCGCTGATGACCATCCCCGGCGTGCGCCAGTGGGGGGTCAGCCTGCTGGCCGCCGGCGGGGCCGCCGGCATCATTGTCGGTCTGTCGATGCAGCCGCTGATTTCCAACCTGATCGCCGGCATCCAGATCGCCACCACCCAGCCGATCCGCCTGGACGACGCGGTGCTGGTCGAGGGCGAGTTCGGCCGGATCGAGGAGATCAAGGCGACCTTCGTGGTGGTCCGCCTGTGGGACGAGCGGCGGATGGTGCTACCGCTGACGTATTTCCTGCAGCAGCCGTTCCAGAACTGGACGCGGGAGACGTCGCAGCTCCTGGGTACGGTGATGCTCTACCTGGACTACGCGACCCCGGTCGCGGCGGTGCGCGCCAAGCTGGCCGAAATCCTCGAAAGCGCGCCTGCCTGGGATGGCCGGGTCGGGGTGGTCCACGTCACCGACGCCCGCGAGGGGACGATGGAGGTCCGGCTGCTGGTCAGCGCCGCGGACTCCGGCAAGCTTTCCGACCTGCGCAACCATGTCCGCGAGACGATGATCGCCTGGCTGCAGGCGGAACTGCCCGACGCCCTGCCGCGCCAGCGCATGGAGCTTCGCGCCCCGGAGGGGTGGATGGGCGACACCGCGGGGCGGGCCGCGGGCGATCCGGGGCCGCGGCCCCAGTAACTGCGTCACACAACCGGCCAAGTCTGGTGAAGACTGGCCGCACATCGTCGGGCGGAGACTCAGCGTGCAGCCACCCAGGACCAGCGACAATCCGTTCGAACGGCCCAGCGCGTGGGGGCGGCTGCCTCAGGGGCCGATGAGGCTGGGCTCGCTGCCGAAGACGGCCGCTGCGCCCGGCGGGCCCATCGAGGCTCCGGCCTCTCCCCCCGCCGCTCCCGCCTCCCCCGCGCCGCCGACGCGGCGTCCGGCCGGGGCGGGGGTGTTGACAGGGTCGGCCCTGCCGCCGCCGCTGCCGAAGATCCGGCCCGACCCGCCGGCTGTACCCGCGCCGATCCCGGAACCGCTGGCGGAGGTCCCCGCTCCATCGGAGTTGACCGCGCCCGCTGCGCTGCAGCCCCTGGCGGCCGAGCCTACGGCGCTCCGGCGCGGGCGGAAGACCTCGGCCCGTCCCGGCTGGCTGCCGCTCGCCGCCGGTCTCGCCGCCGTGG
>JAEYTM010000096.1 GCA_023434015.1 Pseudomonadota bacterium
GTTCATCGCAAAGACTTGCCGTCGCGCGGCCGCCTGGCCGGCATTATTTCCGAGCCTCCAGCACCAGGGTGCGTGGAGCGTCGAAGTCCGCCGTGAAGACGTCCGCGCCCACATTGATCCAGCTGGGCGCCACGTCATGGAAGGCCGCCTCGGCCCGGCGGCTCAGCATCCGCGCTCCGTCATCGACGCCCACGTGGATTGCGGACTGCACTGCGCCCAAGCGCGCGTCATGATCGAGCCCTCATGCATAGGTGTTCATGGCGTCGTAGCGGCCACGCACAGCGATCAAGGGCGCAACATCGTCGCGCACCAGCGCGTAGTCCGCCTGAAAGAACCGCTCCATCTCCGGATGCCAGATGTCGTACAGTTCGACGCCCTCCGGCACGATCTTGCCCACGGCGTATCGTGTGCCTTCCGCCAGGGCGAAGACATCGTGAAGCTGGCTACGCGTGTGCAGCCAGTGGTGATTGTACTCGAACTGCACATAGGCGATCCGCCCGGCGCGCAGCAGCGCCTCGGCGCCGCGCAGTACGGCGAGGTCATGCCCCTCGGCGTCGATCTTGACGATGTCGATGGCCTCCAGGTCCCGTTCGGCGCAGAAGGCGTCCAGTGTCGTCACCGGCACGGTTTCCCCTAGGCCATCGACCGACAGCCGGTTCACGCCGTCCATGTTCACCTCGCCAGCCTGGCCGTGGACGACGAAGGCCGCCTCGCCGACATGGTCGGAGACCGCCTTGGGCACGATCTCCACGCGATCCCCGAGGGTCCCGCGGAGGACTTCGCGCGACGTGGCGGTGGGCTCGAAGGCGAAGACCCGGCTTCCAGGGCGGTGGTCGAGCAGGGCGAGCGACCAGCGGCCGCGAAACGCCCCCACATCGAACACAGTCCACTGGCGATCCTTGGCGTGCCCTGTCACCAGCCGGTGCATGACGCCTTGTTCGGATTCTATCGCGACAGGTTCCGGAAGATCCCTGCGACTGTAAGCATAGATGTGCCTGCCGAAGCGCCACAAAAGCCTACGGCCGAGCAATCGCTCAAGGATTTTCAGTCCAGCCCCGATCCGTTTCATGGCGAATGTTACCATGGGCGAAGGACGCCACAAATCTGGCCGCCGGTGGTGAGCAGGGTCACAGGTCGCGTCCCAGAACCCGTAGCGCCGTGGCGCTGCGAAGCCGCTCGACGACGCATTCGCGATCGCGCACGAACATGGCGTCCTCGCCCGCAGCCGGGCCAGTCAACGTGCGTTTGAACGGATCGTAACCGACGGCTTCGAACCCCCAACGCCGCATTTGTTCCCGGATCGCGTCCTCGTCATAGCCATAGAGCGCGCCACCCCCGCCGAGCTCCATGATGACCGCCGTGGCGCCCTGGAGGATGCGTGGGCCGCCGGCCATGACCGCCCCTTCGAACCCCTCGACGTCGATCTTCACCAGGAAAGCCGTGTCGATGACGTCATCCAGAGCGACGACAGGAACCTCGCGGAAGGGTTCGCCGGGCAGCGCCGCATGGTTCACCGTGTCCTGCCCGATCGAGAAGGGCAGGACGCCGGCTTCCGCCCCGACGGCCTGGTTCCGCGCGTCGATGGGCAGGTGGTTGAGGCGGATGTTGGCGGTCAGTTCCGCGAAGGCCTCCGGCCCGGGCTCGAAGGCGACGACTTTCGCCCCCCGCGCCGCCGCCGGAAGGCTGTAGGTGCCGATATTGGCGCCGACATCGACGAAGACGTCCCCTGGTCGCAGGAGGTGGAAGCAGAAGCTCATCTCCGAAAGCCAGTGCAGGCCGGAATAGATGTGGCCGGTCGCGTTGCCGCCGCGCCGGGCGATCAGCCGGACGCCGGCGAAGTCGATGACGACAGGGCCGGGGACAAGGCGCGAGCCGATCTGCCAGCGCAGGTACCGCAGCAGGGTGGCGAGCGGGGCCCCGCGGTTCAGAGGGTGGCGCAACATGTAACGCAGGGTGGTCAGCACGAGCGGGCCTCCGGGCGCGGGACCGGCGTCCGCTCTGGCGGGGGCCGTGGGGAACGACGCGGGATCATCAGGCGGTTCTCATGCAGGGAGGGAGGTCCCCGCCATCGCGGAGCCAGCGATAGACGGCCTCCATCTGCGCCCCAACCCGGCCCCAGGAGAAGTCCTGCCCCATCCAGGCGCGACCGCGTTCGCCCATGCCGCTCAGAGCGCCGGCCTGGAGGGACATCAGTTCGTCCAGCGCCCGCTCGAGCCCGGCTGGGGTTGCAGGCGTCCAACGGCCGGCGTTTTTCGCCGCCAGAGCGGCCCAGGGCGTGCCGGTGGTGGCCACGACCGGCAGCCCATGCGCCAGGGCCTCGGCCACCGACATGGCGAAGTTCTCGCTATGGGAGGGCAGCACATAGGCGTCGGCGGCGCGGTACTCCGCAGTCTTCGCCTCGCCGTAGGCCGCAGGCGCGAAGACGATGCGCGGCAGCGCCAACTCCTGGGCCAGCCGGCGGAGGTCCGCCAGATGACCGTCGCTGTCGGGTCCTACGAGGCGCAGCTCCCAGTCGGGGTGACGCGCCGAAAGAGGCGCCCAGGCGCGGAGCAGGTCTGGCAGCCCCTTGATCGGATGAATGCGGCCCAGATAAAGCAGCCGCCGGCTGTTCGAGGGCGCGCGGGGCGGTCGCGGCGGCGGCAGGTCGACGCCGTTGGGGATGACCGCCACCGGGATGGCCAGGCCGCAGGCGCGGATATCCGCATATTCCTGCTCGGACGTGGCGTGCAGACAGGCCGCCTGCAACAGCGCCCGACGCTGACCCATCCACCAGACCAGCGCCTTCCTGCCGCGCGATCGCGCCCGCGCCACCGGGCTCAGCGTGCCTCGGGGCGAGAGGACCAGGGGCCGGCCGGCCGCGGCCGCCGCCCAGGCCGGATATATGTTCGGCATCATCCAGAGGCCGTGGCTGTGGACGATATCGGCCCTCCGGGCAGCCTGCGCCAAGCCCCGGCGCATGGCGCGGGAGGCGCCCAGTCGGGCCGGGCCGAGCGAAGGTGGAAACGCGCGGTGCTCGAACGCGCCTGACCGGCCGCCGGCGCCACGCGCCAGCGTCGCCAGCACGACCTTGTGCCCGCGCTGTCCGAGAGCGTCGCAGAGCATGGGCACGCTGTAGCCCGGCCCGCTGGCCTCCCGGTCGATGTGCGGGACGACGTGAAGCAGGTTCACCGGCTGGGGTCCGCGCCGGTCACGGCGATCGCCGGAGCACGACATACTGCGCCAGCATCGCCAGCGGCAGCATCTGGATGATCCCTGTGAAGACCGGCCCCACCTCTCCGGGGAGGGTCACCAGGGGCTGCAGCACAGCGAGATACATCAGCCATCCGCCGGCGCCGAGCGGCGTCAGCCCGCTCCAGAGCAGCCGCATCAGGACGCCGATGGCGAAGAATCCGGCCAGCGCGGCCAGGAACCCGCCCATGTAGTTGAAGTAGGAGATCGGCCCCATGCCGACCGAGTTGATCATGGTCGCCGGCTGCCGCAGCACGCTCATCGCGAACCACTTGCCGAACTGATAGATCGGCTTGTCCGGCCAGATCGCGCGCGGCACGAAGGCCAGGGCCGGGGCGAGGACGATGGCCTCGGCGAAATGGGGCGCCCGTTCTCCCGCTGCCCGCAGGCCGTCGGCATGCTGCAGGGCGGCGCTGGTCGGGCTGATCAGTTCCGAGCGCTGAAGGAACCGGCGACCTGTATTGGGGGACCCTGATCGTTCGGTCTGGCCGGCCTCCATCATGGTGTTGACGATCGAGGCGAGGCTGTTCGACTGGAAATTGCTGCGCGCGTAGCGCAGTTCCCGGAACGGCTCGACGACGCTGTAGGCGAAGACCAGCAGCACGACGCCCAGCACGCCCAGGATCAGTGGGGCGCGCCGGTAGATCATGAAATAGGCCACCCCGACGATCACCGCCGGCATGACGACCTGGCCCTTAAAGCCGGTGAGCAGGCCGATAGCGATATGGATCCCGAACACCGCCATCATCAGCAGGTAGGAGCCGTAGCTTGGCCTGCCCGCCCGGCCCTGGGCGAAGGCGCGCAGGGCCAGCAGGAACAGGCACAGGGCCAGCAGGCTGACGCAGAGATCGAGGACCCGCCGGTAGGCGGCGAACTCGAACAGCGCCTGATAGTTCGAGGAGTAGCCGAAGACGCCCAGTCGCACCTGGATCAGCACCGCACCGACCGCAATGCCGAGCATGGCGATGAGCACGACGAAGTTGGCCTCCGGCGCGCGGCGTATCCAGCCGGTGCGCCGCAGCCGTTCAGCGATCCCTGCGGCCAGTCGCCGAGACAGCGGCGCGTGGAAGCCGGCGCCGATCGCCAGTGCGCAGAGGATCGCCAGGATGAGCGTCCGGTTCATCAGCGGCACGGGGTCCGCCTGCCGGGTCCAGTTGGCGGTCTTCACGAAGATGCCGTCGCCGAGATCGGCGGCCAGGATCGGGGTCACATAGCCCAGGAAGAAGTGGACGAAACAGGCCAGGGCCACCGGCGAGAGCAGGGCGATGGCGCCGCCCCGGCGGACCACGCTCCAGACCAGCCCGGCGAGCACCGCCGCCAGGCCGGCGGCGAGGGCGTAGGTGGTCGCCGCATTCGACCACCCGGGCCGGTTCACTCCCACCAGGACCAGCGCCAGCACGGCGCTAGCCGCCAGCAGGGCGACCGGGGCGATCTCGATCCACTGCCGCCGCCGGGCCTGGTTCGCCGCGAGGCTCATCCTGGCGAGGCCGCCGGTGAGGACGGTGCGGCCAAGCCGGCGACGGCGCGCGCCCAGGCGGGCTGCTGAGGGTTGTCGCGGACGCGGCGCGGTCCGCGGGCGCGGTTCTCCGTGCGCTTCACGGCGGCGCGCAGGGCGAAATGGCGCTCGGCGCGGCAGTAGTTGCGCGTCAGCCGCGTAAGGAACAGGTCCATCGCCGCCTTGTCCCGTTCGAAATATGCCGCGCCGTTCTTCAGATATATGTCCCGCATCGTGTCGAGGATGTCGAACTCGCGGTTGGACATGAAATGTCCGTTCCGCTCGCGCTCGCGGAACCGGAACAGCACCTCGGGCAGGTAGACGAAGTCGAACCGGCGCAGCAGGCGCAGCCAAAGATCGGCGTCGGCATAGAGGCCGTAGCCCGGCTCGTAGCTGGGACCGACGGCGAGCAGGGCCGATCGGCGCACCATCGAACAGGCATGGAAGGGCGACGAGAAGCCGCCGGGGCTGAGCAGCACCTCCGCCCCGCGCTCGAAGCCGCGGTTCAGCGCCGGCCAGGTCTGAAGGTGCTCGCGATAGTTGGAGCGTCCATCCTCCGAGACCGTCGCGCCGCCCTGCAGCACGAAGCCGGCCTCCGGGAAGGCGTCCAGCGCCGCCACCGACTTTTCCAGCAGCGTCGGCGCGAAGATGTCGTGATCGTGCAGGATGATCACATGCTCGCCCCGGGCGCGGGCGTAGATCTCGTTCAGCGGATGGGGCGGCCCCCTGTTCTCGCTGTCGATGACGGTCAGGCGCTGGTCGGCAATGGAACGTGCGATCTCCAGCGAGCCGTCCGGTGACCCGTCGTTGAAGACGATGAGCTCGAAGTCGCCGTAGGTCTGGGCCAGGACATAGCCGATGGTCTCGCGCAGCAGGTGCGCGCGGTTGAAGATCGGCATCCCCACCGTGACCCGGGGCGACGGCACTATACGGCGTCCTTCAGGCTGCCGGCCTTCACCTGGCGCATGTACTCGGCCCAATAGTCCTGGATCACCGTCTCCGTGTCGTATCGCGGACGCCAGCCCAGTTCGTTCATGGCCTTGTCGGCGTCGGGGTACTTGTCCGACGCCTCCTCGTACTTGGGCCCGTATATGGTCTTGGGGTCGATGAAGGCGATCTCGCTGCGGCTTTCCACCGTCCGTCGGACCAGCTCCGCCAGCCGCAGGATGGTCGTCTTGTTGGCCGGATTGCCGATGTTGTACGCCTCGCCGTTCGCCCCGGTGCGCATGCCCAGGACGATGCCGTTGGCCATGTCCTTCACATGGGTGAAGGCTCGGATCGCCGAGCCGTCGCCGAAGACCGTGATCGGGACGCCGGCCGCCGCCTGCTGGGCGAAGCGGGGGATGACGAAGCCGCCACGGGGCGACTGCCTGGGCCCTGAGACGTTGAAGGGCCGGATGATGGTCGCCGAAAGGCCCTTGGCCCCGCAAGTGTTGATGATGGCGGTTTCCGCCGCCAGCTTGGCGATGGCGTATTCAAGACGCACCGTCGTCTTGGCCGGGACGATCTTGGCCGTGGTCTCGGTGCAGTAGCCATCGACCCCGCCGCCGTAAATCTCGCTGGTGGAGACGTCCAGCAGCCGGGCGCCGGTGGCGAGGCAGTAGTCGATGATCAGGTACATGTCGCGCACCACGTCGCGCACCATGTTGCCGGCGTGGGCCAGCACGCCGGCCGGGCCGACCGGGCTGGCCAGGTGGTAGATCTCGTTCCAATCGTCCGCCGGTCCGTCGCGGAAGAACTTCTCGACGGTGCAGATGTCGTAGCCGAAGTTGGCCGGACGGCCGATCGTGGCGAGGAAGTCCTCCACGAACACCGGGCTGGTCGACAGGTCGTCGACGACGTGGATGTAGGCGCCCGGCTCCTCCGCCAGCAGTTGCTCCACCAGGGTGCAGCCGATGAAGCCGAACCCGCCGGTGACCAGGATTTTCTTCTCGAATTGAGACACGGGCGTCCTCTCTCGGTGTCGGCTCGGCGTTCAGCCGCAGGTTGCGCGGCCTGTTTCAGCGCGGCATGCGTTCAGGGGTCTGGCATTGCATATCCCGCACCATTTCCGAAGACCGTGCTCAGCATCAGCTCCAGGCGATGGCGATAGGTATGCTCGGCCAGGGCGCGGCGGCGGCCTGCCGCGGCGATTTCGGCGCGTTCGGCTTCGGCCGGGAGATAGCGACGGATCTTGGCATGCAGGTCGTCGCGGTCGTCGAAGGCGACGATCTCCTCGCCCGGGGTGAAGAGCCGGGGCAGGGCGGCGCGGCGATCGATCATCTGGAACCCGCCCGCGCCGGCGACCTCGAAAGCCCGGGCGTTGATGCCCCAGATCTCCGCGGGATGCAGGTTGTTGAGGACGATCCGGGCGGCGCGGAAGGCCTTCACCTTCTCCTCGCCGGTCACGTAGACGTTCTGCAGCATGGCCTCGACCTGTCCGACGGCGGCCCAGGACGGGGCCCGGTTGCCCCAGATTTTTACTTCGTAGTCAGACAGCTGCTCGAAAAAGCTGATCCGATAGGCGTAGAGGTTGCCTGCCGTGGCGATGTCGCAGCCGTAGCGTTCGCGGTCGGCGTCGGTCAGTTCGATGGCCGGCAGGCCGGCTTCCGAAAAGCACTCCGGCAGGTAGTGGAAACGGTCCGGCAGGGTGTGCCTCAGCGCGCTGACGATGTACGGGTCCTTGAAGAACAGCAGGTCGTAGCCGGCGTTCAGGAACATGTGCCGCCCGAAGCTCCAGATCGAGTCCGGATACCACAGCACCACCGGCGAGCGGGTGAGCTGCCGGATCTGTCGCACCGAGTCCGGCGGCAGGAAGTCGTAGCAGCACAGCGTCAGGTCCACCGCGCCGGCGCGTTCGATCGCCGCGGCGATCCGCCGCTCGCGCCAACGGGAGCCCGGCCCGGTGCGCTCGAAGGTGTTCCAGCCCAGCGCCTTGGCCTGTTCCCAGCCGCGGCCCAGGCGGCCGGTGCGGGCCGTGGCCCGCGGTGAGGGATCGAGCAGGCTGACCGCGTGGCCCATCCGGCGCAGCTCGTCGCGGATGAGCGCGGCGAAGCCGTCGACATAGTCCTTTCCGATGACGAGGATGTTCACGGCTTCTCCGCCACCAGCAGGGTGACGCGGCCCCACCGGCGCGGCAGCGCCCGGCCGGCGGTCTCGTCGATGAGGCGCAGCAGCGCCATGTAGGCCACGCCTCCGGCGCAGCCCAGCTCCAGCACCCTGTCCCCCGAGCGCAGGAATCTGCGGGCCGCCCAGATGTAGCCGTTGCTGATCAGCCAGAGCGGCCATTCGTGGAGAAGGCCGGCGCCGCG
>JAEYTM010000125.1 GCA_023434015.1 Pseudomonadota bacterium
GACCAGCGTCGCTGCGACGAGCGCCGCCACCAGTCCGAATGCAGTGGACCTCATATTCCGATCTCTCTCCTGGGGTCGTTTCCTGGCGCACATAAGCGCTGCGATTTTACGAGGGTCAAGGTCACCCGGGAAGCGGGCCGAAGTGTGGCGCGCCATCAACGGCTTAGCGACCGATACGCCTTGAATGTGACGCATCTGTGCAGGCGCTAGGCGCCCCGCACCCGCAGCCGCGCGCCGTGAACGCCGGTGACCTCGACGCTGGCTCCGGCGGGCAGGTTCTCGCCATCGTCCAGTTCCGCGGCCCACTCCTTGCCGTCGATGAACACTCTGCCGCTGCGGCCCTGGAACGCGGCCACCGCCTGGCCGCGGTGTCCGACCAGCCGCGCGACATTGTCGTTGATGTCTGCGCCCTCGGCCTGGAGGGCGCGGGGCAGGTAGCGGCGGGCGAGCAGGGTCGAGACGATGGTGAGGGCGGCGTAGAGCAGCACGGCCCCGGGCGCCGAAATGCCGGTGAAGCCCGCGATCACGCCGACCGCGCCGGCGGACGCCGCGGCCCAGAGCAGCCAGCCGGAGCCGGTGAGGATCTCCACCGCCAGGATGGCGGCGCCCAGCGCGACCCAGATCCAGAACGGATGGGTGGCGTGCATCTGCGCCAGCAGCTCCATCACCTAGTCTCCCGTGGTCGGCACGGCGGCGGTCCGCGACCCGCCGCGCGGCCGGGGTGGACGCGGCGCCGGCTGGCCCTGGGCCGTCTTCACCAGCTCCCCGACCCCGGCGATGGCGCCGACCAGCGCGCCCATGTCGGCCGGGACGATCACCGTCTTCTGCTGCGGGCTCTCGGCCAGCTTGGCGAAGGCTTCGACATACTTCTGAGCCACGAAATAGTTGATCGCGTTGACGTCGCCGGCGCTGATCGCATCGGAGACCAGCTCGGTCGCCCTGGCCTCCGCCGCGGCCAGCCGCTCGCGCGCCTCGGCGTCGCGGAACGCCGCCTCGCGCCGCCCCTCGGCCTGCAGGATCGCCGACTGCTTCTGACCTTCGGCCACGGTGATGGCCGCCTGTTTCTCGCCATCCGCCTCGGTGATCACCGCGCGACGCTCGCGCTCGGCCTTCATCTGCCGGGCCATGGCGTTGGTGATGTCCGGCGGCGGCTGCAGATCCTTGATCTCGATTCGCGCGACCTTCACGCCCCAGGGGCTGGTCGCCTGGTCGATCACGTCGAGCAGCCGCGTATTGATCTGGTCCCGCTGGCTGAGCACCTCGTCCAGCTCCATGTTGCCCACCACCGTGCGCAGGTTGGTCATGGTGAGCTGGGTGATCGAATAGTCGAGGTTGGTCACCCGGTAGGCGGCGGCCGCGGCGTCCATTACCTGGATGAACACGATCGCATCGACCTGGACGGACACGTTGTCCTTGGTGATGACGTCCTGCCGCGGAACGTCGAGCACCTGCTCCATCATGTTGATCCTCCGCCCGATGCTCTCGACGAAGGGCGTCAGGAAGCTGATCCCCGGCGTCAGGGTGCGGGTGTAGCGGCCGAACCGTTCGACCGTGTATTCGCGCCCCTGCGGGACGATCTTGATGGCGCCCAGCGCCACCACGATGGCGAGCAACAGGAAGACAATCGCAACGGCGAATTCCATGAGGTCACTCCCGGGTCCTGGAAAGCTTAGCCCCGGTCCTGCCTGCGCGCCACCCGAGCCGGCGCCTCGCTTCCGCCCCAGGCCTCTGCTAGCGGAACCGCATGATCCGATCTCTTTGCGCCCTGATCGTCGCGGCTCTCTGCGCATCCCCGGCGCTCGCCCAGACCACCGCCCCGCGCACCGCGTCCTTCGACGCCCGCGACCCGGCCGCACTGGTCGCCCTGCTGGCCGAACTCGACGCCAAGGCGCAGATGTCCGGCAGGTCCGATGACGGCGTTCTCGTCCGGGTCACCTCGCCGGCCGGCGACTTCCAGGCCCAGTTCGCCGGCTGCGACGCCCAGGGGCGCGCCTGCGCGGCCGTGCAGTTCGACGCCCTCGCCCAGCGCACGGCGACGCTCGCCCAGATCAACGCCTATAACCAGACCTCGCTGACCTGCCGCATCTTCCAGGACCGGACCGGCAAGCCGCACATGCTCTATTCGACCCTGCTGTTCGCCGGCGACGTTGAGGACGAGATGCTGGGCCATATCGACGCCTGGCGCGGCTGCCTCGCGACCTTCGGCGCCTTCCTCGCGGACCCGACGGGCTATCTCGCCAGCGCGCCGTAGGCGTCGCCGGAGCGGTCGCCGGAGCGGTCGCCGATCAGGCCGCCGTCCATCCGCCGTCGACGGTCATCGCCGCCCCGGTCGCCGAGGCCCCCAGGTCGGACGCCAGATAGAGCAACAGGCCGGCGAGCTGCTCGAACTCGACGAACTTCTTGGTCGGCTGGGCGCCCAGGATCACGTCCTCGATCACCCTGTCCTCGGATATGCCGCGGGACTTGGCCTGGTCGCCGATCTGCTTCTCGACGAGCGGCGTCTTCACATAGCCCGGGCAGATGGCGTTGACCGTGATCCCCGAGCGGGCCAGCTCCACCGCGCACGCCTTGGTGAAGCCGATCACCCCGTGCTTGGCGGCCACATAGGGGGCCTTGAAGGGCGAGGCGACGAGGCCGTGCGCCGAGGCGATGTTGACGATCCGCCCGCGGCCCTGGGCCTTCATGATCGGGACGGCGGCGCGGGTGGCATGGAAGGTCGACGACAGGATCACCGCGATGAGTGCGTCCCACTTCTCCACCGGAAATTCGTCGACCGGCGCGACGTGCTGGATGCCGGCATTGTTCACCAGGATATCGAGGCGGCCGAACTCCCCGTGGGCGTAGGCGATCAGGTCGGCGATCTCGGCCGGCTTGCTCATGTCGGCCCCGTGGTAGCGAACGGCGGCCCCCGTCCTTTCCTCGATCCGCGCGCGGTCGGCCTCGATCTGCGCGGGATCGCCGAAGCCGTTCAGCACCACCTTGACGCCCTGCTCCGCGAGGGCCGTGGCGAGGGCCTGGCCGATGCCGCTGGTCGATCCGGTGACGACGGCGACCTGTCCTTCGAGGCGATAGTCCACGGCCATGATCAGGGTTCCTTGCGGGCTCGGGTTTGAGCTACCGACGGCGGCTGCGGCCGGGCGAAGGTGAACTCCTCGTCCGAGGACAGGCTCGGGACGAACCGGTATCCGGCGCTGTCGAACCCCTTCAGGTCCGCCGCCCGGTCGATACGGTTGTCGATCGCGTAGCGGGCCAACAGGCCGCGAGCCTTTTTGGCGAAGAACGACAGGATGCGCGCCTCGCCGTCCTTTTCCTCCAGGAACCGGCAGCTCAGCACCGGCAGCGTCAGCGCCGTGCGGTCGACGGCGCCGAAATATTCGCCGCTGGCGCAGTTCACCAGGGTCTTGTCCTTATGGCCCATGGCCGCCTCGTTCAGCGCCTTCGACACCCGATCGCCCCAGAAGTCGTAGAGGCTCTGGCCGCGCTTGGTCTTCAGCTTCACGCCCATCTCCAGCCGGTAGGGCTGGATGGCGTCCAGCGGCCGCAACACGCCATAAAGGCCCGACAGGATGCGCACATGGTCCTGCGCCCAGGCCAGGCCCTTCCGGTCCAGTTCGCGCGCCTTCAGCCCGGCGTAGACGTCGCCGTTGAAGGCGAAGGCGGCCTGCAGCCCCTCCTCCGATTCCGGATCGAAGGCCTGGAACCGCTCGCGGTTCAGCTTTGCGAGGTTGTCGGACAGCGACATCAGCCGTTTCAGGTCCGCCACCCCCAGCTTCCGCGTCGCCTTGGCCAGTTCGGCCGTCTGGTCGACAAGCTGCGGCGCGGTCAGCGGTACGGACTCCGGCGCGGCGGTGAAATCGAGCGCCTTGGCCGGCGAGAGAACGATCAGCATGGGAGATGCTTAGACGGGACTTGGCGGCGGCGCCAAGCGCCAGGGCGGGCAAGCGGCCCCGTTCGCCCAGTTGCCAAGCTTGGCTTGCCGGGCGCCCCGATTTTCGGCATCACACCCTGGTGCCCTCGCCCCGGTCAGACTCCACCCTGCACGTCCTGCTCATCGGCTTCGTCGTCCTGGCGATCGCGGTGCTCGGGGCCCTTTGGCTGACTGCGCGTCAGGACGAGGCTTTCGCGAAGGTCAGCCACACCCTGCAGGTGCAGAATACGCTGGCTGGGGTCATCACCCAGCTCCAGGAAGCGGAAAGCGGCCAGCGCGGCTATCTGCTGACCGGCCGCGAGGAATATCTGGCGCCCTACCATTCCGGCCTCTCCGGCGTAGATCGCGAACTCGGCGCGCTGCAGACCCTGATCGCTGACAATCCGGATCAACTCGCCCACGTCGAAGCCCTTCGGCGCGCGGTCAAGGCCCGCGCGGCGCTCCTCACCGAGAATCTCGACGACTACTCGGCGGGTCGGCCGCTCCGCCACGAGCGCCTGGCCCAGGGCAAGGCCTATATGGACGAGGTCCGCCGGGCGGTGGCGGCGATGACCGCCGAGGAGGAACACCTCCTCGGCGAGCGCACCCAGGCCGCCAGCCGCCAGACCGGCCTGGTCACCTTGGTGCTGGCAATCAGCGGCCTGACGACCCTGCTCCTGGGCGCCTTCGCCTTCCTGGATGGCCGCCGGCGCCTTGCGGCCGCCGTGACCGCCCGCGACGCACTGGCGGAAACCAACGCCCATCTCGAAGCCGAGGCCGCGAGCCGCGCCCAAGCCGAGGCCCAGGTGCGCCAGATGCAGAAGATGGAGGCGGTCGGCCAGCTGACCGGCGGCATCGCCCACGACTTCAACAACATGCTGGCCATCGTCCTGGGTTCGCTGGACCTCGCCAAACGGCGGCTGAACGGTGATCTGCGCCGGGCCGAGACCTGCATCGACAACGCCATCGAGGGCGCCCAGCGCGCCGCCCAGCTTACCGGCCGCCTGCTCGCCTTCTCCCGCCAGCAGCCGCTGGCCCCCCGCTCGCTCGACGTCAACAAGCTGGTCGGCGGCATGGCCGAGATGCTGCGCCGGACCATCGGCGACCAGCTGCGGGTCGAAACCGTCCTCGCCGGCGGCCTGTGGCGCGCCTTCGCCGATCCGGGCCAGCTCGAGAACGCCATCCTCAACCTGTGCGTCAACGCCCGCGACGCCATGCCCGAAGGCGGTCGGCTGACGGTGGAGACCTCCAACGGCCACCTCGACGACGCCTATGCCGCGGCCCACAGCGAGGTTCAGGCCGGCCAGTATGTGATGGTCTCGGTCAGCGACACCGGCACCGGCATGCCGCCCGAGGTGGTCGAGCGCGCCTTCGACCCCTTCTACACCACGAAGGGCATGGCCAAGGGCACGGGGCTCGGCCTCAGCCAGGTCCACGGCTTCGTCAAACAGTCCGGCGGGCATGTGAAGATCTATTCCGAGCCGGGTGTCGGCACGACGGTGAAAATCTACCTGCCGCGCCACTTCGGCGGCGAGGACGCGGTGGATACGGAGGCGATGAACGCGCCCGACACGCCGCGCGGCTCTCCGGAGGAAATCGTCCTGGTGGTCGAGGACGACGACAGCGTCCGCCACCTGTCCGTCGACGCCCTGCGTGAGCTTGGCTACACCGTCGTCCAGGCGGCGGATGCGGTGCAGGCGCTGGCTGTGCTCACCCTGCAGCCGCGGGTGGACCTGCTGTTCACCGACATCGTCATGCCCGACATGAACGGCCGTCGGCTGGCCGAGCTGGCGCTCGAGGCCCGGCCGGGCCTGAAGGTGCTCTACACCACCGGCTATACGCGGAACGCGATCGTCCACAACGGCATGCTGGATCCGGACGTGGCCTTCCTGGCCAAGCCCTTCACCGTTGACCAGTTGGCGACCAAGGTGCGTCAGGTCATGGAAGGCCGCGGCGCCAACCGCCCCGCCTCGGAAGACGCCTAGCGACGTCCGCTAGAACAGAACCCGGGGGTTCATGATCCGCTTCGGGTCCAGCGCCTGGCGAACGGCGCGCAGCGCCTCCACCTCGACGGCGCTCTTGTAGCGCAGGGCGTCGGCGGTCTTCATCACGCCCAGGCCGTGCTCGGCGGAGATCGAACCTTCCATCGACGCGACGATGTCGTGGACGATTCGCGAGCCCTCTTCGCCGCGGGCGTAGTGTTCCTCGTTCCACGCGCCGGGGGCCTGGACGATGTCGTAGTGGATGTTGCCGTCGCCCATGTGGCCGAAGGCCAGCACCCGGGCGTCCGGCTGGAAGGCCAGCACGGCCGCCGTCGCCCGCTCCAGGAATTCCGCCACCTGGCTGACCGGCACCGAGACGTCGTGCTTCCAGATCGCGCCCTCGGGCTTCTGGGCCACCGACTGGTCCTCGCGGATCGCCCACAGGCTTTTCGCCTGGGCGTCGGTCTGGGCGATCACCGCGTCGCGCACCAGCCCATCCTCCAACCCCGACGCCAGGAAGCTTTCCATCGCCGCCTCGGCGGCGCCGGCCTGGCCCAGGCTGAACTCTGCCAGCACGTACCAGGGATGCGCCTCGGGCAGCGGGTCACGGGTGCCGGGCACGTTCTTGACCGCGAACTCGATGTTCATCCGGCCCATCAGTTCGAAGGCTTCGACAGCCCCGCCGGTCTCGTCCTTGGCCCGCGCCAGCAGGCGGATGGCGTCGGCCGGGCTCGCCACCCCGATCAGGGCGACGGCGCGCGAGGCCATCACCGGGAACAGCTTCAGGGCCGCGGCGGTGACCACGCCCAGGGTGCCCTCCCCACCGATCAGCAGCTGCTTCAGGTCGTAGCCGGTGTTGTCCTTGCGCAGGCGCTTCAGGCCGTTCCAGATTTCGCCGTTGGGCAGCACCGCCTCCAGGCCGAGCACCAGGTTGCGCATCATGCCGTAGCGCAGTACCTGGGTGCCCCCGGCGTTGGTGGAGACCACCCCGCCGACCGTCGCGGAGCCTTCCGAGGCCAGGCCCAGCGGGAAGCGCCGGCGCACCGCGGCGGCGGCCTCGTGCACCTCGGCCAGTTTAACGCCCGCCTCGGCGACCAGCACATCGTCGAAGGTTTCGATCTCGCGGATCGCCCGCATGCGCTCGGTGGACAGCAGAATCTCGCCGCGCGGGATCTGGCCGCCGACCAGGCCGGTGTTGCCGCCCTGGGTGGTGATCGGAACGCCCGCCTCGTGACAGATGCCGACCACGGCCGAGACCTGCTCGACGGTCGTCGGCAGCACCAGCAGCTCGGTGGTTCCGCTCCAGCGGCCGCGCCACTCGGTCAACTTGGGGGCGAGACGATCGGGATCCTGGCTCCAGCCGCCCTCCCCGAGGACGGACTTGAGGCGCGAGAGGATGTCGGCGGGAACGGGTGCGGTCATGGCCGCGATCTTAGCCGGTGACGCCTAGCCGACAAAGCCCGCCGCACGCCGCAGGCGGTCGTTGATCGCCTCGCCCAGCCCCTCGTCCGGAATCCGGGCCACCGCGATGGCCAGCGGCGCCCCGCGGTCGGCGGCCCGCAGATGGGCGAAGAGGTTGGCGGCCGCCTCGGCAAGGTCGCCCGTAGGGCTGAGATTCCAGACCGCCTCCCCCTGCGCCGCCGGCCCGAAGGCCAGCCAGGCCTCGCCGGGCCTGGGCTCCACGGCGTTCAGCCGCACCGGCGCGCGCGGGGCGTAGTGGCGGGTGAGCCGGCCGGGCGAGCGCTTGGCATCCGCCTCCGCCTCGGCCAGCGGACCGATCACAGCCTCGATCTGCGCCCGCGTCACCGCTCCGGGGCGCAGCAGGCGGGGCCGGTCGAGCAGGGCGACCACGGTTGACTCCAGCCCCACTTGGCATGCGCCGCCGTCCAGGGCCATCGCCGCCGCCTCGCCGGTTTCCTCGACCGCGTCGGCGAAGGTCGTCGGGCTCGGCCGCCCCGACCGGTTGGCGGACGGCGCCACCACCGGCCCGCCAAACGCGCGCAGCAGGGCCTGGGCCAGCCGGTGCCCGGGGACCCGCACCGCCACGGTGTCGAGACCCGCGCGGGCCAGGTCGCAGACGGCGGATTCGTCGGCCGCCGGCAGCACCAGCGTGAGGGGACCCGGCCAGAAGGCCTCGGCCAAGGCCCGCGCGCGATCGTCGAACCGCGCGATGCGCTGCGCCGCCGCCACGTCGGCGACATGGGCGATCAGCGGATTGAAGCTGGGCCGGCCCTTCGCCTCGTACACCGCCGCGACTGCGCGGGCGTTGCCGGCGTCCGCGGCCAGGCCATAGACCGTCTCGGTCGGCAGCAGCACCAGCCCGCCGCCGCGCAGGGCGGCGGCCGCGGCTTCGATCTGGGAGGGCGGGGTCGGGCTCACCGCCGAGCGGTTACATCGCCCGCCCGCGTTCCGCTAGGGGCGCTCGCCTCAGGCCTGTCCAGATCCTGGCTCGGCCATCTTGCGGTGCCGCTCGGCCTTGACGCTCTCGGGCGTCACTGCGCCCAGCGCCCCCTGGATCTTGTTCTTCAGGCCGTGGATCACGTCGCCCTCGCCCTTCATCATCGCCTCGTACCCAGTCCGGGCG
>JAEYTM010000153.1 GCA_023434015.1 Pseudomonadota bacterium
CCACGGCCTCGCTCTATCCGTCAGTGGCGCTGGGCGGTTCGATCGCCACCCTCGGCGGCGGCGGCCAGCAGTTCGGCGACGATTACCAGTTCAGCGTCGGCCCGCTGATCAGCTGGAGCTTCCCGAACATCGCCGTGGCCCGCGCGCGGATCGCCCAGGCGGACGCGGCGGCCCAGGCCGCCCTGGCGAGCTTCGAGCAGACCAACCTCGTCGCCCTGCAGGAGACCGAGACCGCGCTGAGCGCCTATGCCAGGGAGCTCGACCGGATGAACGCCCTTCGCCGGGCGCGCGACGAAAGCGCCCGGGCCGCCCGCCTGTCGCGCCTGCGCCAGGACGCCGGCCTCGACAGCTTCCTGACGGTGCTGGACGCCGAGCGGACGCTGGCGACGCTGGAAGCCCAGCTCGCCCAGTCGGAAGCCCAGGTCGCCTCGAACCAGATCACCCTGTTCAAGGCGCTGGGCGGCGGCTGGTCGGCCAGCTGATCCTCAGGCGGGGACGTAGGTCAGCCTGACGACGTCCCCGCTGAACCGCTCGCTGGCCGCCAGGCGCAGCGGCGGCCGGCCTCTGGCGAAGTAGGGCTTGCCGCCGCCCAGCACGACCGGGTGGATGTAGAGCTGGTATTCGTCGACGAGGCCAAGGTCGGTCAGGCTGGCCGCCAGCTCGGGGCCGCAGACGTCGATTTCGCCATCGAGGTCGACCTTCAACGCGCGAACGGCGTCCTCGACGTCGCGCCCGATCAGGGTGGCGTTCGGTCCAACGTCAGTGAGGGAGCGGGAGACGACCCATTTCGGCTGGCGCCGCCAGGCCATCGCATAGTCCCGCTCGTCCGCGTTCCACTCCGGACGCTGGTCGTCCCAGTAGCGCATCACCTCGTACATGCGCCGGCCGTACAGCGCGCCGGTCACCTCGCGCACGCGGCCGATGAAGTGGCGGAAGAGCTCGGCGTCGGGGGCGAAGGCGTCATGGTCGACGTAGCCGTCGAGGGACTGGTTCAATCCGTAGATCAGCTTCGCCATGCCTCGCGCGCCCCCTTCGGCCCAACATAGCCGCAGAGGTCGCGCGGTCCACCCGCGGGCGTGTCTTCGCCGGTTCAGCGCGGACGGGAGGCCTTGCGCGGACCCGCCCGTCGGGTGGAGATCCGCGGCGGATTGATGGCGTTCGGCAGGCCGGTGTTCGGCCGCTCCCAGCGCCATTCATAGGCGCGCAGCCAGACCCAGCCGCCCTGGCTCAGCCGCCGCGGCGCCAGCGCATAGCTGCGGATCCACGGCTGATCGATAGCTTCACCCACTGTTCTAACCCGACTCAAAACGTATCGCCCTCGCGAGGCTTCTAGCCTGCGCCGACGGCGGAAGATGCAGCCGTGAAGTCACAACGCCGTTCAAACGCCACCGGCTGCGAACATGCCGCAGCGCTTCGGGCGCGGTCACCTGGGCTGTACCCGCCTAGAGAAATCCTGGGGGCCCGTCGCCTTGCGTGGGGGGGACCCCGGCTCTAAGTCACCGCCTGGGCCCTGCCGCCGCCGCCAGGATGTGGCGGCGTCATTTTTTCTGTCTGTTGTAAGGTCCGCTAATGGACGCTCGCGTCGCGCCCCACCCGATCACAGCCGAAGGCGCCGTTTCAGCCCCGATGCTCACCCACCTGCAACGCCTGGAAGCCGAGAGCATCCACATCATGCGCGAGGTGGTGGCCGAGGCCGAACGGCCGGTGATGCTCTATTCGATCGGCAAGGACTCGGCCGTGATGCTGCATCTCGCGGCCAAGGCCTTCTATCCGTCCAAGCCGCCCTTCCCGCTGCTGCACGTGGACACCACCTGGAAGTTCCAGGCGATGTACGAGATGCGCGAGCGGATGGCCCGCGAGCTGGGCTTCGAGCTGCTGGTGCACAAGAACCCGGAGGCCGAGGCGCGGGGCATCAACCCGTTCGACCACGGCCCGCTGCACACCGACATGTGGAAGACCGAGGGCCTGAAGCAGGCGCTCGACAAATACGGCTTCGACGCGGCCTTCGGCGGCGCGCGCCGCGACGAGGAGAAGTCCCGCGCCAAGGCGCGCATCGTCTCGTTCCGCTCCGCCCAGCATCGCTGGGACCCGAAGAACCAGCGCCCGGAACTCTGGCGGCTCTACAACACCCGCAAGAACCCCGGCGAGAGCTTCCGCGTGTTCCCGATCTCCAACTGGACCGAGCTGGACATCTGGCAATACATCCATCTGGAGAACATCCCGATCGTGCCGCTTTACTATGCGGCCGAGCGGCCGGTGGTGGAGCGCGACGGCGCCCTTCTCATGGTCGACGACGAACGCTTCCGCCTGCAGCCCGGCGAGACCCCGCAGATGAAGTCGGTGCGGTTCCGCACCCTCGGCTGCTATCCGCTGACCGGCGCGGTCGAGAGCACCGCGGCGACCCTGCCCGAAATCATCCAGGAGATGCTGCTCACCACCACCAGCGAGCGCCAGGGCCGGGTCATCGACCACGACCAGACCGCCTCGATGGAGAAGAAGAAGCAGGAGGGCTATTTCTGATGGCCCAGTTCGAAATGAAGGTCTCGGACCTGATCGCCGAGGACATCGGCGCCTACCTGCACCAGCACCAGCACAAGTCGCTGCTGCGCTTCCTGACCTGCGGTTCGGTGGACGACGGCAAGTCGACCCTGATCGGGCGGCTGCTCTACGACTCGAAGATGATCTTCGAGGATCAGATGGCGGCGCTGGAGGCGGACTCCAAGCGGGTCGGCACCCAGGGCGGGGACATCGACTTCGCCCTGCTGGTCGACGGCCTCGCCGCCGAGCGTGAACAGGGCATCACCATCGACGTCGCCTACCGCTTCTTCTCGACGGACCGGCGCAAGTTCATCGTCGCCGACACGCCCGGCCACGAGCAGTACACGCGCAACATGGTCACCGGCGCCTCGACCGCCGACGCGGCCATCATCCTGATCGATGCGCGCAAGGGCGTGCTGACCCAGACGCGCCGGCATTCCTACCTCGTCTCGCTGCTGGGGATCCGCCACATCGTGCTGGCGATCAACAAGATGGACCTGGTCGATTTCAGCCAGGCCCGCTTCGACGAGATCGTCGGCGAGTACCGCGCCTTCGCCGAACAGATCGGCGTCAGCGACTTCACCGCCATCCCGATGTCCGCCCTGCGCGGCGAGAACATCACCGAGCCGTCCGCGGCCATGCCCTGGTACGCCGGCCCGCCGCTGCTGCGCTGGCTTGAAGAGGCCCCGGTCGAGGACGACCTGCGCGAGAAGCCGTTCCGCATGCCGGTCCAGTGGGTGAACCGGCCCGACCTCGATTTCCGCGGCTTCTCGGGCCAGATCGCCTCGGGAACCGTGAGGCCCGGCGACAAGGTCAAGACCCTGCCCTCGGGCCGCGAAAGCACCATCGCCCGGATCGTCACCTTCAACGGCGACCTGCCGCAGGCCGTCGCCGGCCAGTCGGTGACCCTCACCCTGACCGACGAGATCGATATTTCGCGGGGCGACGTGCTGGCCGCGGCGGCGAGCCCGCCGGCGGTGGCCGACCAGTTCGAGTCGACCATCGTCTGGTTCGACGACGAGCCGATGCTGCCCGGCCGCCCCTATCTGCTGAAGCTCGGCGCGCGGACGATCTCCGCCCAGGTCGCCGAGCCCAAGTACAAGGTCAACGTCAACTCGCTGGAACACCTGGCCGCCACGCGGCTGGAGCTGAACGAGATCGGCGTCTGCAACCTGTTCCTGGACGCGCCGGCCGCCTTCGACCCCTATGCCGAGAACAAGGACCTCGGCGGCTTCATCCTGATCGACCGGATCTCCAACCGCACCGTCGGCGCGGGCATGCTGAACTTCGCCCTGCGCCGCAGCCAGAACATCCACTGGCAGGCGCTGGACGTGAACAAGCAGGCGCGAGCGGCGCAGAAGGGTCAAAAGGCCCGGGTCGTCTGGCTGACCGGCCTGTCCGGCGCCGGCAAGTCGACCATCGCCAACATGGTCGAGAAGCGGCTGCAGGCTGACGGGCGCCACACCTATCTGCTCGACGGCGACAATGTCCGCCATGGCCTGAACAAGGACCTCGGCTTCACCGAGGAGGACCGGGTCGAGAACATCCGGCGGGTGGCCGAGGTCGCCCGACTGATGGTCGACGCCGGCCTGATCGTGCTGGTCTCCTTCATCTCGCCGTTCCGCGCCGAGCGGCGGCTGGCGCGCGAGATGATGGGCGAAGGCGAGTTCGTCGAGGTGTTCGTGGACACGCCGCTGGCGGTGGCCGAGCAGCGCGACGTCAAGGGCCTCTACAGGAAGGCCCGGGCCGGCGAGCTGAAGAACTTCACCGGCGTCGACAGCCCCTATGAGCCGCCGGAGAATCCCGAGATCCGCATCGACACCACGCGGCTGTCCTCGGAGGAGGCCGCGGAGCTGATCGTGGCGCGGCTGGAAGGCGGCTTCGACCCGGGCATCTGACGCCGGGCGGGCCGCCGTTCAGGGATCGAGGCGGGCCATGCCGTAGAGGCGCGCCGCGCCCGCCAGGCCGGCGGCGGACATCGCCGCCATCAGCAGGTAGCCCTGGGCTCCGTGGTGGTCGAACAGCCAGCCGGACGCCAGGGTGGCCAGCCCGGCCAGCACGCCCCCGGACAGGGCCGAGTTGAGCGCCTGGCCCGCCGAGGCGTTGCGCGGCGTGGTCAGCCGCTCGACCAGCTGCAGCGATGCCAGGAAGGTCGCGGCGTAGCTGAGCGCGTGCAGGGCCTGCAGCGGGAACAGCAACCACAACGGCGGCGCGGCGGCCAACGCCGCCCAGCGCACCATCGCCGCCAGGCCGCCCAGCATCAGCAGCCGGCGTGGACCAACGGCGCGCCGCCAGGGCTCCATGAACCACATGAAGGCGATCTCCACCGCCACGCCGACGGCCCACAGCACGCCGGTCACGCTGGCTGGAATGCCCTGCTGCTTCCAGGTCAGGGCGGAGAAGGAATAGTAGAAGGCGTGCGCCGACTGGATCAGGCCGGCGGCGACCACCGCGGTCATGAACACCGGATCACGCAGCAGTTCGCCGAGACCGCCCAACCTCTGGGAAAGGCCTGCGGGCCGCCCGCCCGCCTCCTGCACCGGATCGGGCGGCAGCAGGAACCGCGCGCCCAGGCTGGCCAGGGTGGCCGCCCCGACCATCCAGACCAGCACCATATCCGGCGATCCCCGCGCCAGCAGGGCGCCGACGGCGACGTTGGCGACCATGAAGGCGGCTGATCCGATGCCGCGCGGCCAGCCGTAGTTGAACCCCTCGCGCGCCGCCCGGCGCAGCGCGATGACGTCGGTCAGCGGCGACAGGGTCG
Organism: Pseudomonadota bacterium; assembly: GCA_023434015.1. Lineage (GTDB taxonomy): Bacteria > Pseudomonadota > Alphaproteobacteria > Caulobacterales > Caulobacteraceae > Phenylobacterium. Next base: position 5,303 of record JAEYTM010000153.1, read on the forward strand.
AGAACATCGACGAGGCGGCGAACCACACCACCATCCAGCCGCCGAAACCAAGCGGCAGGGCCATGGCGGCGTAGAGGCCAGCAACCGCCAGGGCCATCAGGGCCAGCGGCGTGCGGCGCAGCAGGAAGCTGTCCGCCCACACCGCCAGAAGTGGCGCAGTGAAGGCGCGCGCCAGCATCGGCAGGGAGAGGATCAGGCCGATCTGCGCGCCGGACAGGCCCTGGTGGGCGAACCAGACCGGAAAATAGGGCGAGCTGGCTCCCGTGCCGACGAAGATGGCCGAGTAGAACAGGCCCAGGCGGACGGTGAGCGGCATGGCCGGGCGGAGCCTATATGGAGTCGCCCTTGCCCATCGACGTCAGGGCGGATCTGCGGCATCTGGGCGGCATGAGCCTGTGGACTCCCCGCACCTGGACCGCCCTGGCCGCCCTCGCCGGCTTCGCCTCCGTGGCGGCCGGCGCCTTCGCCGCCCACGGGATCGACGATCCCAGCGCCAGGGAATGGCTGCGGACCGGCTCGACCTACGGCTTCGTCCATGTGCTGGCGACGCTGGCCTGCCTGCCGTTGATGGCGGCCGGGGCGCGGCGGGCGCGGCTGGCGCCGGGGTTCTTCCTGACCGGCGTCGCCCTGTTCTCGGGCTCGCTCTACGCCATGGCGCTGGGCGGCCCGCGCTGGCTGGGCGCGATCACGCCGGTCGGCGGCGTGCTGTTCCTCGTCGGCTGGGCGGTGATCGCCTGGGCGGCGCTGGAGCTCGACCGCGCCTAGGCGGGAACCCGCTTCGGCAGCGCCATCGACCGCAGGACGACGGCCGAGCCAATCAGGGCGACCAGCATGACCAGGGCCATCGGGCGCGGCGTCCCGTCATGCAGGACGCCGGTCGCTGCCGAGGCCAGGGCCCCGGCCCCGAACGAAACCCCGCCCATCAGCGCCGAGATGGAGCCCGCCCGCCGCGGATCGATGCTCAGCGCGCCGGCCATGGTGTTGCCCGACAGGAAGCCGTAGGTCGCCAGCACGCAGAACAGCAGCGGCAGGACGCTCCAGCGCTCGCCCCAGCCGGTCACCGCCGCCACCGCCAGCAGGACGGCCAGGGCGACCGCGGCGAGGCTCGAGACGGACAGCACCTGGTCGGGCGTGCGGGTCCGCAGCAGGCGCCGGTTGATCTGGTTGGAGCCGATGATCCCCATGGCGTTCAGCCCGAACACCCAGCCGAACGACGCCGCCGGCACCTGATAGATCTCGATCAGCAGTTCCGGCGAGGCGGCGATGTAGGTGAACAGGGTCGCGCCGTTCAGCGCCCCGGCCAGGGCGTAGCCGAGCAGCCGGCGCTGGCGCAGCAGCTCCCAGTACGCGCGGATGGGTGTTTCCGAGCGGGCGTGCAGGGCTGTTTCGTCGGAGCGGGACTCCTTCAGCCGCAGCGCGGTCACCAGGCCCACAGCCACCCCGAAGGCGGCCATGAACCAGAAGATCAGCCGCCAGCCGCCCACCGCCAGCAGCAGGCCGCCGCCCAGCGGGGCCAGGATCGGCGCCAGGCCCATAATGAGCATCAGCAGGCTGAGCATCCGGGCCGTCTCGGTATGGCTGAACAGGTCGCGCACCACGGCGCGGGAGACCACGCCGCCAGCGCAGGCCCCCAGAGCCTGAACGAAGCGGCCGACGATCATCTGGTCCGGGCTCGTGGCCATGGCGCAGGCGGCCGAGGCGAGGGTGTAGATCGCGACGCCGAGCAGGATCGGCGCCCGGCGCCCGAAACGGTCCGAAGCCGGGCCGTAGAAGAACTGGCCGATGGCCATGCCGGCCAGGAAGGCGGAGACCGTCGCCTGGGTCTGCCCCGCCGTGGCCTGCAGGTCTCGCCCGATCGCCGGCAGGCTGGGCAGGTACATGTCGATGGCCAGCGGGCCCATGGCGGTGAGCAGCCCCAGCAGGACCACGAGGCCCCAGGGCGTGCGCTGATTTTCCGGGATGGCGGTCATGGCGTCTTTTAACCCGGGCAGCGCAGCTGTCTCTGCGTTCCTATGGCGCGCATTTGCTGCGAAGCTGTTCACCTGATCGGAGACCGCGCCGATGTCCGCTCTCGACACCCAGATGCCGCCCGTCCGGCACGCCCGCGTGAACGGGATCGACATGGCCTATTACGAGGCGGGACCGCGACGGGGGACGCCGATCGTCCTGTGCCACGGCTTCCCGGAGCTGGCCTTTTCCTGGCGCCATCAGATCAGGGCGCTGGCCGAGGCGGGCCGGTGGGTGATCGCCCCCGACCAGCGCGGCTACGGCCTCAGCTCCGCGCCCCAAGACGTCGCCGACTACGACATGGCGCATCTCAGCGGCGACCTCGTCGGCCTGCTGGACCACCTGGGCGTGGAGAAGGCGGTTTTCTGCGGCCACGACTGGGGCGGCATCGTCGTCTGGCAGATGCCGCTGCTGCACCCGGGACGCACCGCCGGGGTGATCGGGCTGAACACGCCGTTCCTTCCCCGCGCGCCCGCCGATCCCATCGCCATCATGCGCCACCGGTTCGGGCCGGACATGTACATCGTCTGGTTCCAGACGCCGGGCGACGCAGACGCCGCCCTGGCGCGCGACGTCGAGAAGACCCTGCGCTTCTTCATGCGCCGGCCGCGCGAGCTGACCTGGAGCTTCGCGGCCGGCGGGGCCGGCGCGCGCTTCGCCGTCAAGACGCTGCTCGAGCGTTTCGATCCGTCAGACCGGGGCGGCCAGCTGCTGACCGACGCCGAGCTGGCGGTGTTCGTGGAGAGCTTCGAGCGGAGCGGCTTCACCGGCGGGATCAACTGGTATCGCAACTTCACCCGCAACTGGCAGGCGGCGGAGGGGCTGCCGGGACGCATCGACGGCCTGCCCTGCATGATGATCACCGCCGAGCGCGATCCCGTCCTGACGCCCGCCATGGCCGAGCACATGCCGATGCTGGTCGGCGATCTGGAGATGCACATGATCGCCGGCAGCGGTCACTGGACCCAGCAGGAGGAGCCGGAGGCCGTCAATCGCCTCATCCTCGACTGGATGGACCGCCGTTTCCCGGCGTAGGCTGATCCCATGGAACGCACCCTGCCCCCGCCAGCCGTCTCCGCCTCCGCCAACCGTCGCGGCCTGTTCGCCGAGACCGAGCCCTTCGCGTCCGGGTGGCTGGCCACCGGCGGGCCGCACGAGATCTATTACGAGGAATGCGGCGCCCGGGACGGCAAGCCCTGCGTGATCCTTCACGGCGGGCCCGGCGGGGCGATCAATCCCACCATGCGGCGGTTCTTCGATCCGCGCCGCTGGCGCATGGCGCTGTTCGATCAGCGCGGCTGCGGCAAGAGCCGGCCGAACGCCAGCCTGGAGGACAACACCACCTGGACGCTGATCGAGGACATCGAGCGGCTGCGCGAACATCTTGGCGTCGAGAAATGGACCGTGTTCGGCGGCTCCTGGGGATCGACCCTGGCGCTGGCCTACGCCCTGACCCACCCGCAGCGGGTTGACGCCCTGGTGCTGCGCGGCGTCTTCCTGCTCACGGCGCGGGAGCTCGCCTGGTTCTATCAGGAGGGCGCGTCGATGCTGTTCCCCGACGCCTGGGAGCGGTTCTGCGCGCCGATCCCCGCGGCGGAGCGCGGCGACATGATCAGCGCCTACCACGCGCGCCTGACCAGCCCGGACCGCCAGGTGCAGGCTGAGGCGGCGGCGGCCTGGAGCCAGTGGGAAGGCGACACCATCTCCATCCGCGGCCCGGAGGCGCGGCCGGCCAAGTTCAACGAGATCGACTTCGCGATCGCCTTCGCGCGCATCGAATGCCACTTCTTCGCCAATCACGGCTTCTTCCCGGAGGAAGGCTGGATCCTGAAGAACGTGGAGAAGATCCGCCGCATTCCGGCGTGGATCGTCCAGGGGCGGTTCGATGTGGTGACGCCGATGGACACCGCCTGGCGCCTGCACAGGGCGTGGCCGGAGGCGCGGTTCGAGGTGGTATGGGACGCGGGCCACGCGTCCACAGAGCCCGGCATCGTCGACGCCCTGGTGCGGGCCACCGACCAGGCGCTCAGGCTATAGCCTAGAGACGACGAGGCCGGGTGAACCGGCCTCGCCTGTCGGATTTACTGAGCCGAGCCGGTGGCCGACAGCTGTTCCGCCACGCGGGCGTTGAGCTGCTCGTCCGTCTTAACCGCGGCGGCCATGGCGCTGTACTGCTCCGGCGTCAGGCCGGCGGCGGTCAGGGTTTCGTGCATCTTCACGGCCATCTCATTCTGAGCCACCGCCTTGGCGTCACCGGTCGCGGCGGCGACCTTGGGACCATATTCGGCATTGACCTTCTGCAGCTGGCCGAGCGCGGTGGCGAAATTCTTGACCTGCTCGTCGGTGTAGGCGGACTCCGCGGCGGCGGGCGCGGCAGGCGCCTGGGCGTGCGCGACGCCGGCCAGAGCCAGGGCGGCGATCAGGCCCATAGCGGGCAGGCGGAATGCTTTCGTCATGACTAAAATCCTCGTGGTCCTTGCGGCGCCCCACCGGGGGATCCAGGACCCACCCCAACGCCGCGGGGAAGTAAAAAGGAATCTGCGGCCAGAACAAGGCGGAGGCGCCACTACGTGAGAAGACTCCTAGAGCAGCGACCCCTTGCCGCTGGTGATCTCGGCATAGCGGTGGACCCGCACGGACTGCACCAGGCCGAAGCCGATCATCACCGTGAGCAGCACGGTTCCGCCATAGGACAACAGCGGCATGGGCACGCCGACCACAGGGGCCAAGCCCATCACCATGGCGCCGTTGATCATCACATAGAGGGCGAAGGTGGCGGTCAGGCCGGCGGCCGCCAACCGGCCGAAATGGCTGTGGCTGAGGTAGGCGGTGCGCAGGGCCATGTAGATCACCGCCGCATAGAGCAGCAGGACGAAGGCGCAGCCGACGAAGCCGAACTCCTCCGCCAAGGTGGCGAAGATGAAGTCGGTCTGCTTCTCCGGCAGGAAGTTCAGCTGGCTCTGCGAACCGAGGCCGTAGCCCTTGCCCAGCAGGCCGCCCGAGCCCAGGGCGATCTTGGACTGCAGGATATGGTAGCCCGAGCCCGAGGGGTCGCTCTCCGGGTCGAGGAAGGTCATCACCCGTCTGCGCTGATAGTCATGCAGCACAAACATCACGAACGGCGGCACGGCGACCAGGACGGCGGCCACCCCGGCGCCGATCACCCGCCAGTCGAGGCCCGCCAGGATGACGATGGCCAGGCCGGTCATGGCGATGAGCATGGCGGTGCCGAGGTCGGGCTGGTGCGAGACCAGCAGGACCGGCACGGCGATCATGGCCAGGGGCACCAGCAGCCACCAGGACAGCCGGGCGCTTTCGGAGGAAAGGCCGTGATAGAAGCGCGCCAGGGCCATCACGATGCCGACCTTTATGATCTCGGACGGCTGGAAGCTGAACGGACCGATGGACAGCCAGCGCTGCGCCCCCAGGCGGACGTCGCCGAACAACTCCACGGCGATCAGCAGCAGCACGCCGACCCCGTAGATCGGATAGGCCAGGGCGAACCAGACCCGCAGGTCGATCATCGCCAGGGCGAGCATCAGGCCGAAACATATGGCGAAGCGCGTCAGGTGCTTGGCCGCCCAGGGGTCCCAGGACGAGCCGGCGATCGAGAACAGCATCACCGCACCGGCCCCGGCGATCAGGCACAGGGCGAGGCAGAAGGCCCAGTCGACCTCGCCGATCTTGACGATCAGCCGGTCGCGTTCCCCCGGCCGGGTAAGCGCCGAGCCCGTCATGCGGGCCCCCCCCCCGGCGGCGGCGCGGGCGGGCCCGGCGGGGGGATGGGCGG
>JAEYTM010000183.1 GCA_023434015.1 Pseudomonadota bacterium
CGGCGAGGCCGCGGAGCTAGTCTGGCTGCTGGAGCATCCGCCGCTCTACACGGCCGGCGTCTCGGCGAAGACCACGGACCTGCTGCAACCCGACCGCTTTCCGGTGTTCGAGAGCGGCCGCGGTGGACAGTTCACCTATCACGGGCCCGGCCAGCGGGTGGCCTATGTGATGCTCGACCTAACCCGCCGCCGCCGTGACGTGCGCGCCTTCGTCGCCGCGCTGGAGGCCTGGGTGATCGGAGCCCTGGAGCGCTTCAATGTGCGCGGCGAGATTCGCGAAGGCCGGGTCGGCGTCTGGGTCGAGCGGCGCACGCCCGGCGAGCCGCCGGTGGAGGAGAAGATCGCCGCCATCGGGGTGAAGCTGCGCCGCTGGGCCTCGTTTCACGGGATTTCCCTGAACGTCGAGCCGGACCTCGGCCATTTCGGCGGCATCGTCCCCTGCGGCATCGCCGAACATGGCGTCACCAGCCTGGTGAACCTGGGCCTGCCGGTGACCATGGACGAGGTCGACGACGCGCTGCGTGCCAGCTTCCGCGAGGTTTTCGGAGAGGTCGAGGAGTGCGAGCCGCCGCTGTCCTGAGCCAGGGTCAGACGGCCGGCGCGGGTCTCAGCGGATTGGGGCCGTAGCGGTTGGTTCCGCCCTCCCCGGCCATTACGCCCAGCTCGACGCCCGCCCAGACCAGGATCAGGGCGAACAGGAAGTCGAAGAAGCCTTCCGGATGCGGCCAGACCGCGACGATGGCGACCAGGATCACCGCCGCCCACCAGCCCGTGCGGCCGCGGTCGTGCAGGCGCTTCGACAGGACGCAGGCCCCGCAATAGATCAGCGCCGGATAGATGAACCAGCCGGTCAGCCAGTGCAGGGTCGGCCCGACCAGGGCTTCGTAGAAGGCGGCGAGGGTCAGCAGGATGGCCGCGGCCATCAGCGAGGGGGCGCGCGCCGCTCGGCCGTTGCTGGCGAAGAACAGCTCGCCCCAGTCGATCTGGCCGTTCATACCCTGCCCCGAAGAACCCGCCTGCAATATAGCTGCGCCGCGGGCGTCACGCGAACTCCACCAGCAGTTCGTCCGCGGCCACGCTGTCGCCCGCCCGGGCGCCGACGGACTTCACCACTCCGTCGCGTTCGGCGCGGATGATGTTCTGCATCTTCATCGCCTCGACGATGGCGAGCTGCTCGCCGACGCGGACCTGCTGTCCGGGCCGCACGTCGACGCTGACCACCAGGCCCGGCATGGGCGAGAGCACCATCTTCGAGGTGTCCGCCGCCTTGCGGGGGGGCAGGCGATCGTGGAGCTGCGCCGAGCGCGGCGTCAGCACCAGAACCCTGGCCCGGGCAGCCCGGTGGTGGACCACGAAGCCCTCGGCGGCGGGCCGCACCCCGGCCGTGAACGCCCGGCCCCCCAGGACCCCGGAGAAGGTCGGCAGGCCCGGCCGCCAGGCGATGCCGTCCAGGCGAAGCGTCCGGCCCTCGCCGAGGAATTCTATGGAGAATCCATCGCCGCCGTTGGTCACCCGCGCCAGCCGCTTCTCGCCGTTCTCGACGATGATCCAGTCCTGACGCATCAGCTGCGGCGCCGCGCGCTGGGTGAGGATGCGATGCATGGCGCAGGCGACGGCCGCCATCAGGTCGCGCTGGAACTCGGTTGGCGAGGTCCCCTGGAAGCCGTCGGGGAATTCATCCTTGATGTAGCTGGTCGACAGGACGCCCGAGCGGAACCGCTCCTGGTCCATCACCGCCGCCAGGAAGGGCACGTTGTGGCCCGGCCCTTCGATATGGAAGCCCTCCAGGGCCTGGGCCATGGACTCGATCGCCGCCTCCCGCGTCGCGCCCCAGGTGGAGAGCTTGGAGATCATCGGGTCGTAGTACATCGAGATTTCGTCGCCCTCGCGCACCCCGGCGTCGTTGCGGACCACCGCCTCGGGCGTGGCGGCCTCGGCCGGCGGGGCGTAGCGCACCAGCCGGCCGATAGACGGCAGGAAGCCGCGATAGGGATCCTCGGCGTAGATGCGGCTCTCGATGGCCCAGCCGTCGATCTTCAGCCCGTCCTGCGCGAAGGGCAGCGCCTCGCCCGAGGCCGAACGGATCATCTGCTCGACCAGGTCGACCCCGGTGATCAGTTCTGTGACCGGGTGCTCCACCTGCAGGCGGGTGTTCATCTCCAGGAAGAAGAAGCTCCTGTCCTGGCCGGCGACGAACTCGACGGTGCCGGCGCTGTCGTAGTTCACCGCCTTGGCCAGGGCGACGGCCTGGGCGCCCATGGCGGCGCGGGTTTCGGGGTCCAACAAGGGGCTGGGCGCCTCCTCGATGACCTTCTGGTTGCGCCGCTGGATCGAGCATTCGCGCTCGAACAGGTGGACGACGTTCCCGTGCTTGTCGCCGAGCACCTGGATCTCGATGTGGCGCGGGCTCTCGATGAACTTCTCGATGAAGATCCGGTCGTCGGCGAAGCTGGCCTTGGCCTCGGCCCGCACCGCCGGGAAGCCCTCCTCCACATCCTGGCGCGTCCAGGCCACCCGGATGCCCTTGCCGCCGCCGCCCGCCGAGGCCTTGATCATCACCGGATAGCCGATCTCCTCGGCGATGGTGACCGCCTGGGCGGCGTCGGCGATCGCGCCGACATGGCCGGGTACGGTGGAGACCCCGGCCCGGGCGGCGAACTTCTTGCTCTCGATCTTGTCGCCCATCGCCTCGATGGCGCCGGCGTTGGGGCCGATGAAGACGATCCCCTCGCTCTTCAGGCGTCGTGCGAAACTGGCGTTTTCTGAAAGAAATCCGAAGCCTGGGTGGACAGCCTCAGCCCCCGTCTCACGACACGCGGCGACGATCCGGTCGGCGAGCAGGTAGGATTCGGACGCCGGCGCGCCGCCGATGAGCACCGCCTCGTCGGCCATCTCCACGGCCAAGGAGTCGGCGTCGGCCTCGGAATAGACCACCACCGTGGCGATCCCCATCCGGCGGCAGGTCCTGATGATCCGGACCGCGATCTCGCCCCGGTTGGCGATCAGGATTTTCTTGAACATCTAGCGGAGCTTCACGGCCGTGCCGCTGGCCGAAACCATCAGCATCCCGTTCTCGACGCCGAGAGTCTCGTAATCGATATCGACCCCGACCACCGCGTCCGCGCCGCGGCTGCGGGCCTCGTCCTGCATTTCGGTCAGGGCGATGTCCCGCGCCTGGCGCAGGGCTTTCTCGTAGCCGGTGGCCCGCCCACCGATCACATTGGTGACGCCGGCGAGCAGGTCGCGGAAGATGTTGGCCCCGATGATCGCCTCGCCGGTGACGACGCCGATGGTGGTCGCGATCTCGCGCCCGGCGATGGTGGGCGTGGTGGCGGTAATCATGCGTCGGCCTCCCTTCCGGATCGACGGTCCAGACCTTAGATTGACGCCCATGAGCACGCCAGCGGTCTCCCCGTCGGGTTTCGACCTGACGCCCCCTACCCCTGAGGAACGCAAGCGCCTGGAGGCGTCGCTGACGCGTGAGGAGGCGGAGGTGCTGCTGCATCACGGCACCGAGGCGCCCTTCTGCGGCGGCCTGCTCGATCAGAAGGACAATGGCGTCTACTGCTGCCGCCTGTGCAGCCTGCCGCTGTTCCAGCACCGCACCAAGTTCGAGAGCGGCACCGGCTGGCCGAGCTTCTGGGCCCCGTTCGACGAGTCCCACGTGCGGGCGGTGAGGGACACCTCCTACGGCATGGTCCGGATCGAGACCCGCTGCGCCCGCTGCGACAGCCACCAGGGCCACGTCTTCCCCGACGGCCCGCCGCCCACCCGGCTGCGCTACTGCATCAATTCGGTCTCTCTGGAATTCACGCCGGACGGCGTTCCCCTGCCCGACCGCCTCGGGCGCGGCGAAGCCCTGTCCCCGACAGCCTGACCGGCTCCTCCTCCCCGCGCGGAGAGGAGGAACACGGCCTGCCGGCTAGCTCTTGCGACCGGCGGTCGACTGACCGGCGCCGGCGCCGCCGGTTCCGGAGGCCCCGGGATCATCCCGCATCTGGGCGTCGAGGACGCTGTCGCCGTAGCCGCTGGTCGGGCTGGTCAGGAAACCGCCGCGGGCGATGCGCAGGTTGTTCTGCACGTGGTTGACGCCGCTGAGGTCCTCGACGAGGCGCTCGGCCCGATGCTTGGCCTCACGCGTCTCGACCGTCCCGGACAGCGTCACCTCCCCGCCAGAGACGGAGATGCTGACGTTCGAGGCGTCCAGCCACAGGTCGTCGGTGAGGCGCTCGTGGGCCTCCTCGTTGATCCGCTCGTCGGAACGCTTGTAGCCCTTCGGTCCCAGACCGCGGTGGCTCCGCTCGTGGCGGTCGGGGCCGTAACCGTCGCGATCCTCGCCGCTGAACCAGGAGGCGACACGCTCACCCGCCCGGTGAAGGAATTCTCCGGCGCTGCGGCCGGCGTCCTCGAAGCGGTCGCCACGGTCACGGTCGCGGTCGCGGTCCTCCCGCCGTCCACCGTCGCCATAGCCGCGCTCGTAATCATAGCCGCCGGTTCCGCCCGAGACGCCGTAACGCGGGCCGCCATACGGCCGTCCGTAGGCGCGCGAGCCCTGGCGCCGGAAATCGTCCCGATAGCCGTAGCCGCCGCCATAGCCGAAGTCGTCCTCCTCGGCGGAGAACCCGGGGCTGACGCCCTGGTAGTCGCGGTCCTGCCATGCGGGCCGGCCGGAACCATAGCCGCCCGAGGCTGGCCCCGGGCCCGACCTGTGGTCCCGCCCACCGGGGCCGCGGCCGTAGACCGGGCCGCCGCGATAGCCGCCGTACTCGCCACGGTCGCGACCCGCCTCGCCGCCGCGATTATAATCGGCGCCGGTCTCGCGCTCGCCGAACACCCGGTCCTGCCCGCGCGGGCGGGATCCGAAGCTGCGCTCCTCGCCGCCGCGCATGCCGCGATAGTCGTCGCCGTCGCGCTGATAGGAATCCTGGCGGCGCCAGTCGCGCTCGCGCATCGGATCGCGGTCGTCCATCCACCTGCCGGCCATGACAGAGTCCTCCGTCTGTTGTGCTTGCCTCCGGGCGCTTTACGCCCGTCGCCGCAAGAACACGGGGACGCCAAAGGTCGTTCCGACAGCGGAGCCGTCAGAGCGGGATGTTGTCGTGCTTTTTCCAGGGATTGGTGAGCTGCTTGCCCTTCAGGCTCTTCAGCGCCCGGACGATCCGACGGCGGGTGCCGTGGGGCATGATCACGTCGTCGATATAGCCGCGCGAAGCGGCGACGAAGGGATTGGCGAACCGCGCCTTGTACTCGGCCTCGCGCGCGGCGATGGCCTCCGGGTCGCCCATCTCGGAGCGGAAGATGATCTCCACCGCCCCCTTGGCCCCCATCACCGCGATCTCGGCGGTCGGCCAGGCGTAGTTGACGTCGCCGCGGATGTGCTTGGAACTCATCACGTCATAGGCCCCGCCATAGGCCTTGCGGGTGATCAGGGTGATCTTGGGCACGGTCGCCTCGGCGAAGGCGAACAGCAGCTTGGCGCCGTGGCGGATCAGACCGCCCTGCTCCTGCTTGGTCCCCGGCATGAAGCCCGGCACGTCGACGAAGGTGATGATCGGAATCTCGAAGGCGTCGCAGAAACGCACAAAGCGCGCGCCCTTGCGGGAGGCGTCGATGTCGAGGACCCCGGCCAGCACCTGCGGCTGGTTGGCGACGACGCCGACGGGCTGGCCGTCCATGCGGGCGAAGCCGACCACGATGTTCTTGGCGAAGTCCGGGCTGATCTCGAAGAAGTCGGCCTCGTCGACGACCTTCAGGATCAGCTCCTTGATGTCGTAGGGCTTGTTCGGATTGGCCGGGACCAGGGTGTTGAGCGAGGGCTCCTCGCGCTCCGGGTCGTCGAAGCTCTGCCGGACCGGCGGCTTCTCGCGGTTGGACAAGGGCAGGAAATCGACCAGCCGCCGGACCTGGGTCAGCGCCTCCAGGTCGTTGTCGAAGGCGCCGTCCGCGACGCCCGATTTCAGGGCGTGGACCCGATAGCCGCCGAGGTCCTCGTGGCTGACGTCCTCGTGGGTGACCGCCTTCACCACGTCGGGGCCGGTCACGTACATGTAGGAGGTGTCCTTCACCATGAAGATGAAGTCGGTGATCGCGGGAGAATAGACGTCGCCCCCCGCGCACGGCCCCATGATGACGCTGATCTGGGGGATGACGCCCGAGGCCAGGGTGTTCTCCAGGAAGATGTCGGCATAGCCCGCCAGACTCTCGACGCCCTCCTGGATCCTCGCCCCGCCGGCGTCGAACAGGCCGATGATCGGCGCCCCGACTTTCAAGGCCTGGCGCTGAACCTTGAGAATCTTCTGGGCGTGGGCGCCGGAAAGAGATCCGCCGAACACCGTGAAATCCTTGGAGAACACGAACACGACGCGGCCGTTGATCGTACCCCACCCGGTGACCACCCCGTCGCCGGGGATCTTCTGGTCGGCCATGCCGAAGTCGGTGGCGCGATGCTCGACGAACATGTCGAACTCCTCGAAGGAGTCCTCGTCCAGCAGCAGGTCGATGCGTTCGCGGGCGGTGAGCTTGCCCTTGGCGTGCTGGCTCGCGATCCGCTTCTCGCCGCCGCCCCTGCGCGCCTCTTCCCGGCGTCGTTCGAGTTCGTCGAGGATGTGCTTCACGCCGCTTCCTTCCCTACGCGGATCAAGGCGTAGGCTGGCCCGCGGGGCTAGGCAAGCGCGCGTCGGGGACGCGCCGGCGGCTCAGACGCAGCGGAAGGTGCGCGGACCTTCGGCCGCCTCGCCGCCATCGATCTCCTGCACCAGCCGCCCGGCCAGGGCGGCGCGTCGTTGCACAGCCTGATCCGTCGGGGTGGCGGTGGTCTGCCCGACCCGCTCCTGGACGGCCACCAGGGCTCCCATGGCGGTCGGCGCAACGGTCGGGACCACAAGGTGCGAGCGCGCGGCCAGCGACACCGGGGCAAAGCCGTCCCACGCCGGGACACGGGGGCGTTGGGGCGCGCCGAACGGCGCGTCCTGGACCCGGTCGGACGCCGCGCCGGACACCGCCGCGGTGCGACGGGTCGGGGTATAGGCGCCGATGTCTGCCGTGCCGAGGCCCACGAAACTCTTCCCGTCCCAATTCGGCACACCTGCGCGCCGTCATTCGGGTACGGAGCAAATGCAGCGCCAACCGGCGTTCCGCGTCAGGCGGCGGCCAGGGCCCGGAACCAGCGGTCGAGCATCGACGCCTCGCCGCGCAGCCGCGCCGTGCGCTCGGCGGCCTCGGCGTCGACGCCCCACTTCTCCTCCTGCCAGGCCTCGTCGATTCGGGAGAGCTCGAAGGCGCGTGGGCCATCGATCCAGCCCCTGAGAAGAGCGAGGCTGAGCACCGCCGAGCCGAACAGGGACGCGCCGAAGGCCAAGCCCGCCAGGGTGAAGTCGTCGAGGCCGGCGGCGAGCGCCCTCACCCGTTCCAGGGTCTGCGGCGGCTGCGGCCGGTGGACGATGCCGGCGGCGCGGACGAAGTCCAGGCCCGCCTCGGCCTCCGCGCGGGCCAGCACGGGTTCCCAGGCCTCGGCCTGGCGGCGGACCAGACCTTCGGGTTCATCGGCGAAGTAGCAGAGCAGGTCGGAGCCGGCGTAGTCGGCGACCGAGGCCGCCGTCGCGTCCCGGGCTTGAGGCACAGCGTCCAGGGCGGTGTTGGCCAGCCGGTTGGCGTGCATGGCGGCCATGTCGATGGTTTCGCCCTGGGCCGCCCATTCCGCGGCGACCTGATCGGCCAGCGCCCGGGTCGACAGGATCAGGCGCGCGCCCCGCGGCGTGCGCAGGTTCCGGCCGTCCAGCAGCACGGTGAAGCCGGCAGGCTCGGCGACAGGCGCGACTTCGACCGTCTTGTAGAAGCGCCGCGGCTTCTCGCCGGGCTCGTGAAATCCCTTTTGCATCCCCGCTGAATGGGGACGCCGCCGGGCGAGCGCAAGCGCTAGTTGGCGATCCGCGCCGCTATCGCCGCCGCCGCGCGAAGGGTTCGGGATCGGCCTCGTGCTCGTCGAAGCCGAACCGGTCGAAGCCGGCCTTCAGCTCAGGGCTGACCGGGGCCTCAAGGGTCAGGGCGCCGCGCGAGGGGTGCGGCAGGGTCAGCCGGCGGGCATGCAACTGAAGCTTCAGCCCCTCGGAAAGGCTGACGGAAGCCTCGTTATGGTACTTCGGGTCTCCGAGGATCGGATGCCCCATGGCCAGCATGTGGGCGCGCAACTGGTGGGTGCGTCCGGTATGCGGTCGCAGCGCCATCCAGGCGGCGCGGGCGCCGGCGCGGGAGATGGTGACGAACTCGGTCTCGGCGGCCTCGGCATCGGGGTCCCTGGGGTCGGCGGGGACGATCATCTCGCGGTCGCCGATCCCGCGCTTGGCCAGCGGCAGCTCCAGCACGCCCTCGCTGGGCTTCGGGAAGCCGACGACCAGGGCCCAGTAGGTCTTTTGGGCCTTCCGCCGGGCGAACGCTCCCGAGAGCTTGGCCGCCGCGCCCGGCGTCTTGCCAAGCACCAGGACGCCGGAGGTGTCGCGGTCCAGCCGGTGGACCAGACGCGGACGCTCCAGTCCCTCGCCCCAGGCGCTGAGCAGGCGGTCGATGTGCTTCACCGTCTTGGTGCCGCCCTGAACGGCGAGGCCGGCGGGCTTGTTCAGCGCCAGCACCTCCTCGTCCTCGTAGAGCACCAGGGAGCGGGCGTAGGCGGCGTCGCGAGGCGCAAGCCCCTTCTTCTCCCGCTCGCCGGGCGCGGGGGCCTCGGGCAAGGGCGGCACGCGGACCTGGGAGCCGGCGGTCAGCCGGGTGTCCGGCTTGGCGCGGGCGCCGTCGACGCGGATCTGGCCCGAGCGGGTGAGCTTCTGAATCTGGATGTGGTTAAGGTGCGGCCAGCGGCGCTTGAACCAGCGGTCCAGGCGCACGCCGTCCTCGCCGCTGTCGACATAGAGCGTGCGGACCTCCCTCATGCGAACACCCGACGCGCCAGCACGAGGCCAGCGAACAGGGCGGCGACGGAGAGCGCCACCGAGGCCAGGCTGTAGCCCAGGGCTTCGCCCCACGCGCGGCGCTCCAGCATCAGGGCGACCTCCAGGGAGAAGGCCGAGAAGGTGGTGAAGCCGCCCAGCACGCCGACGCCCAGCAGCAGGCGCCAGCGCTCCTGGTCGCCATCGCCGCGCAGAGCCAGCCAGCTCGCCAGCAGGCCCATCAGGAAGCCGCCGGCGACATTGACCGCGAAGGTGCCGTAGGGCCAGCCGTTGCCGAAGGCGCGCAGGGCCTGGGCGCCGACCGCATAGCGGGCCATGGCGCCGAGCGCGCCGCCGAGACCGACGAACAGGAGAGTCTGCATCGGCCCCTTATGCGACGGCGGGAGGCCGCCGCAAAGGCCGTGGCGTCAGGCCCGGGCGCCGATCGCCCGGCGGACCTCGCGGGCGTCGTAGACGTCCATGCCCGGCGGCCTGGGGCCGCGCCCCATCATCACCTCGACGCTCGTGCTGAGCGAGGGTCCGCCGCCGAGGTTGAAGCTGGTGCCGAGGCCGACGCCGACCGAGGAGCCGCCGCCCACGCCGAGCCCGACCCGGGGACCCCGGTCCGGCCGCCCCTCGACGAAGCGGTCGGCGACCCGGAACCAGTCGTAGCCGTCGGCCAGGGCCAGGTCTGCGGCGCGCAGCAGGGCGAAGTCGGTGACCTGTTCGATCGGCGCGCCGGGACCGCCGCGGAAGGTGATGCGATAGCGGCCCGGCTCAAGCCGGTACTCGGAGAAGCCGACCGCCTGCGGGCCGATGGCCGGCTGGTACAGGGTGGGCGCGGTGGCGCAAGCGGCCAGGGAAAGGGCGGCGAGCGCGGGAAGGATGAGGCGTTTCATCGTCTTGGTTCCAGGCGAAGCCCTGTGGGGCCCGCAACTTCGGCTTCGGAAACGGCCCAGCCGGCGCGGGCGTTCCGCTCAGCCGAGCTTAAGCGCCTGCAACAGCGCCGCCATGTCGGCCGGAACGGGCGCCTCCAGCCGCTTCAGGCCCCCGGAGGGATGCGGGAAGACCAGTTGCAGGGCGTGCAGCATCAGCCGCGGCGCCGGTTGCCCTCCGACCACCAGTGCGCCGCCGTAGCGCACGTCCCCGGCGATGGGCCGGCCCAGCGAGGCCAGGTGGACGCGGATCTGGTGCATGCGGCCGGTTTCGGGATCGAGCTCCAGAAGGGCCGCGCCGGGCGCCTCCGCCAGGGTCCTGTAGCGGGTGCGGGCGGTCTCGGCGTCAGGATGCTCGGGGGCGCAGGTGCGCATATAGGCCTCGCGCCCCACCTCGTCGCGACGCAGAGGAGTGTCGACGATCCCGTTGCGCGGCTCCGGCGCCGCGGGGGTGACGATCGCGCGGTAGGTCTTGGCGAACTTGCGGGCCATCATCGCCTTGCCGAGGAAACTCGCCGCCGGCTTGGTCCTGGCGGTGAGGATCACGCCGGAGGTGTCGCGGTCCAGCCGATGGATCAGCCGCGGCCGCGCCTTGCCGGGCCTGGCGAAGGCCCACAGCAGTTCGTCGAGGGTGTTCACCTGGCCCCGGCCGCCCTGGCTGGACAGGCCGGAGGGCTTGTTCAGGGCCAGGATGTCCGGATCCTCATAGATCACGAGGGAACGGACGAGCGCGACCTCGTCGGGCGTAAGCTGGATCGGTCGCTGTGGTTTCACGCCCCCGCTTTAGCGGAGCACGCCCCGCTTCGTCATCCGCCGCGCGTACCAGACGAGAAACAGGCAGATCGCGACGATCACCGCCGGCATCGCCAGGCCCATGGATTGCAGCGCGGGCGTGACGGCGGTGTAGGCGAGCGAGCCCGCCGCGCCGAGCGCCGAGAGCACGAAGGCGTGGAAGGCCCACCGCGAGCGCAGCAGGAGCAGGATCGAACCCGCCACCGAGCCCCAGACGCCGACCGCCCACACGGCGTGCATCCAGACGGGATAGAGCGCCATGGCGGCGATCTGCGCCTCGCTCATGCCCATCTGCCGGTAGTAGGTTTCGCCCTGCAGATGGCTCATCGTGTAGTCGAAACCGCCGAAGCCGTTCCAGAGCAGGCTCAGCACGACGATCAGCCAGAAATGCCAAGGCGTCCTGGCGACGCCCGTGTCTGCGGTTGTCATGGTCGCTCCCTCCCAAGGATGCCGGAAGGAGCCTAGGCCCACCGCACTGGCGGAACAATGGTTCGCGAGATTAGCCGCGCTTGCCCTGGCGCAACGCCGCCCAGCGCTCGAGCCGCTCCTTGATGCGCGCCTCCGACCCCTCGCCCTTCGGCCGGTAGAAGGTCTGGCGCTCCATCTCCTCCGGGAAATAGTCCTGGCCGGAGAAGCCCTCGGGCGTGTCGTGGTCGTAGGCGTAGCCCTTGCCGTAGCCGAGTTCCTTCATCAGCCGGGTCGGCGCATTGCGGATGTGCGCCGGCGGCATCAGGGAGCCGGTCTGTTTCGCCGCCGCCATCGCCGCCTTGTAGGCGACATAGACGGCGTTCGACTTCGGCGCCGCGGCGAGGTGGACCACCAGCTGGGCCAGGGCGATCTCCCCCTCCGGGCTGCCCAGGAAGTCGCAGGTGTCCTTGGCGGCGTTCGCCAGCACCAGGGACATGGGATCGGCCTCGCCGATGTCCTCGGCGGCCGCGCGGATCAGCCGGCGGGCGATGAACAGCGGGTCCTCGCCGCCGGCCAGCATGCGCGCCAGCCAATAGAGCGCCGCGTCCGGATCGGACCCTCGGATCGACTTATGCAGCGCCGAGATGAGGTTGTAGTGCTCCTCCCGGTCCTTGTCGTAGGCGGGGCTGCGCTTCTGCAGCACCTGGCCGAGGTCCTTGGTCGTCAGGGGCTTCGGCGTACCGATGTTGAACAGGGTCTCGGCGAGCGTCAGCAGATAGCGGCCGTCGCCGTCGGCGAGCGCGATCAGGGCGGAGCGCGCCTCAGGCTCCAGCGGCAGCGGCCGGCCCTCGAAGGCCTCGGCCTTGGCCAGCAGGGATTCCAGCGCCGCGTCGTCCAGGCGCTTCAGCACGAAGACCTGGGAGCGGGACAGCAGCGCTCCGTTGAGTTCGAAGGACGGGTTCTCGGTGGTCGCGCCCACCAGGGTGACGATCCCCTCCTCAACGAAGGGCAGGAAGCCGTCCTGCTGGGCGCGGTTGAAGCGGTGGATCTCGTCGACGAACAGCAGGGTCGCCTGCCCGGCCAGCCGGCGCATCTTCGCCGCCTCGAAGGCCTTCTTGAGGTCGGCGACACCCGAGAAGACGGCCGAGAGCTGCTGGAACTCGTAGCCGGCCTCCTTGGCCAGCAGGCGCGCGATGGTGGTCTTCCCGGTCCCGGGCGGACCCCATAGGATCATCGAGGCGAGCCGCCTGGCCTCCGCCATGCGGCGGATCGGCCCCTCGGCCCCCAGGAGATGATCCTGACCCACCACCTCGTCCAGCCGCTGCGGACGAAGGCGGTCGGCGAGCGGAGACGGGGCCTGGGGGGTCAGGCCCGCAGCTTCGAAGAGGTCGGCCATGGCGCATGGGCTTAGCACAAAAGGCCG
>JAEYTM010000207.1 GCA_023434015.1 Pseudomonadota bacterium
CGCGCAGGATGACGCCGCCCAGCGCGGTCCGCTCCAGGGTGTAGGGCCGGCTCGCTGCCAGCTCGGCGATGGCCAGTTCGGCGGCCTCGGGGCTCCAGTCGCCTCCCCGGGCCATCGCGCGGAAAGCGCCGGCGATCGGCTGGCCACGGCGCCGGCGCGCTTCGGGCGCGGAGGCGCCGTTCCAGAAGCGAGCGTTGCTGGCGACGATCTTCAACTCGGAATCCAGCACCAGCAGGCCGGTGGCGGCCCCTTCCAGCACGTCGTCGGCGAACGCGTCGGGCAGGGCGGCTGATCTTGTCGCAGGGGCAGGCGCCGGGCGATCCCCCTGGTCGGGGCTGCTCTGGCCCAGGCGCCGGGCGACGCCAGTCAGCACTGCGCCGGGGTTGGTCAGGGCCCAGGTCGGCAGGGCGCGGACGTAGCCCCCGAGCCGGCCCTTGGCCTCGAAGCGTCGGCGAAAGTCCCTCCAGTCGGCGTGCTCGTGTGCTTCGAAGACGAAGCGACCGGTGAGGAAGACGCCGCCGTCTATGCCCATGGCCAGGGCGACGTCGCCGGCGAAAGCGCCCAGGACGCCGGCGTAGACCTGCAGGGTGCGGGCGCAGGCCGGATCGCCGCCGGGACGCCCGCGCAGGACGATTTCGAGTGGCGACAGCGGTTCGGCCGGGCCGGGACCGGGGTGCAGCAGGGCGTGGATGTCAGGCAGGCTCTGCCAGGAGATCAGCCGCTCGTAGGAAACCCGGCCGTGGCGGGCGCGCAGCTGCTCGGCGAGGCGCGCCTCGACCTCGGTTTCCGGGGCGAAGGCCAGGTGACCCGCTTCGGTGTCGAGGACGCGGGATTCCTGGCCGGCGACGTCGACTGCGGAGACGCCGAGGCCGAAATCGACGTTGATGAGGGCGTATCGTCCCGCGGGCAGCGGAGCCATCGGCAAACGCGAGCCACCGACCGGGGCGGCGTCGCGCAGGTCCGTGACGCCGACCGCCAGGCCCACGGCGGCCGCGTCGTTGACGGCGACGATCTGGGTGAAGCCGAAGGCCGCGCGGAGCTCGGCCTCGGAGACCTGCCAGCCGGACTGGGTGATGGTGAAGGTCTCGCCGCTGACCGGCGCCGAGACGGACAGGCCCAGCCGTTGCGGGAGATCCTCTCCCAGAGCCAGGCGGTAGGCGTGGAAGGCGTCGAGCGCGCTGCCGAGCCCGCTGGTCGGCAGCTCCATGTAGCGTGACAACACGGGTTGGGCTGCGCCGACGTCGTCCAGCACGGCGAACCGGCAGGTCGCCGGGCAGATCGCCGCCACGAGCGCGCGCTTTTCCAAATCCCTGCCCCGTTTTTTGGCAGGAAATGCGAAAACGCTTAATAACGGCTTACGGTAGCGCTACCGGTGGGGTGGCGCGGGGTATGGCTCAGAGCTGGTTGAACTGGCCGCAGGCGCACTTCACGACCACGTCGCGGAGCTGCTGGGGATCGGTGGCGGTGGCGACCAGGCTGTCGCAGTCGCCGCAGCGGTAAGCGGTCGCGCCCGGTTCGGCGACGACGGCCTCGGCCTGGATCAGCGTCCGGCGACCGATGAACAGGCCGGGGACGGTGCGCATCTGGACGTAGGACATGGTCTCACACTCTCACTGGCGGGCGGGCCGCGAACGCGCGGCTGAATATCGCTGCAGTGCAAACGTGAATAGGGGCATTTTGCTGCAACGCCGCAACAAATGATCAACTGGGCGGGCCTCGGGTGGGGCCAGCGCCTGTTGCTGAGGCGATCGGGAGCGCGCGGCGCCCAGCCGCAGGGCTTCCCGCGCTCCGCGGGTCCGATCCGCGCGAAGCCGCGGGTGCGAAGGGGCGAGAACCGGCAGGGTGCAGCTGAAACCGGAGGCGACCATGCACGAGGCGGAACAGTACCGGGCGCTGGCCCGGCAATGCGAACAGCGGCTCGAGGCCGAGCCCGACCTGCTGGCGCGCCAGAAGATCCGCAGCGAACGGCAGGCCTGGCTGGAGCTGGCCGCCAACCGGGAGGCGGTGGAGCGGGCGAGCTTCGTCGAGGAGCTGCCGCTCGATCAGGACATGACGCCGGCCTCGCTCCGCGCCTTCGAAGCCCTGGCGAAGCCGCCGAAGGGCGCCGCCTAGCGCTTGCGGAAGCGGCTGGCCTCGGCGGCGAGGCTCGCGACCCAGGCCTCGGGCTGGTCGTCTTCCGGCTGGAAGGGCAGTTCGCCCGCCACGCCGCGGATCGCCAGCCAGAGCTGCTGGTTGAAATGGCCCAGTACGCGCAGAGGCCGACGCTTGTCGTCGGTGACGTCCCAGCCGGCGTCCTCGAAGGCGAAGACCTGTTTCGGGATCGGCCCGGTTTCGATGTGGTCCCAGTCCTCGGGCCGCTCCGCCGCCTCGGCCTCGTCGGCGGTGAGGCCGAAGAGGGCGCGAGACACCTCGTCGAGGGCGGGGTCCTCCAACCGGGCCTCCGGCTCGGCGAAGTCGCGCTTCATCAGCGCCTTGAATTCCAGGTCGGAGACGCCGGGCAGGTCGATCAGGCGGCGGAGCTTGGGGCGTGCGGACATGGGGCAGGGTCTAGCACAACTGGCGGGCCGGGGCGGATGCGAAAGCCGAGCGCCCCTCATCCGACCCGCCGAGCGGCCACCTTCTCCGGCAAGCGGAGAAGGGGCCTAATGCGATCAGGCGTAGTCGATGCGGAAGATGTAGCCGGTGCCGGGGCTGCGGCCGTATTCCCAGCCGGGATGGATGCCGGGGTCGCAGGAGTAGAGCACCCCGTCCTTGACCGCGAGGCCGTGCGGGTCGGCGCTGCCGGGCAGGAACTCGGCGGTCTCAAGCAGGCGGCCGGTGGCGGCCTCGTACTTGGCCAGGCCCGGCTTCTCGCCCGCCTCGCGGCCGGAGCCGGTGACCATCCAGATCGCCCCGTTGTCGTAGGCGATGTCGTGGGTGCGGGCGAAGGTCCAGGGGAAGAAGAACTCCGGCGCCCAGGTCCGGGCGTCGACCCGCAGGATGCCGCGCATCCGGTTGGCGACGAGGTAGACCTTGCCGTCATGGTAGGCGACGCCGTGGTTGCCGCCGCCGCCCATCGGGATGTCACGCCGGGCGATCAGCCGCCCGTTGAGGTCGGTCTGGTAGATGCCATTGGGCGCGGCGTTGCCGCCGACCCACAGATGGCCGCCGCCGAACGCCAGGCCGGAGGTGTTCTTGCTCTCGGTGGGCACGGTCTTCAGCAGCCTGCCGTCCATGCTGAAGAGATTGACGTTCGAGGACGAACCGACGCCCTCGACGGTGAGTTGTTCGGCTACCCACAGGCCTTCCGGCGCGGCGTCCATGCCGTTGGGAAAGCCCTCGGGGCTCTTGAACATCAGGGTGGTCTTCATCATCCGGTGCGGCGGCGCGGCCGGCCGGGTCGTCTCGCGGGCGATGCGGGCCCGGTCCTCGGCCGGGGTCGGCACCCGCGCGAGGGCCGCGCTTGCTCCCAGGCCCGCGCCAACGCCAACCGCCGCCGCGAGGAATTCTCGCTTGTTCATGTCTCGCCTCCCTAGAGTTCCGCCCGTCGTGCGCGGGCGGTTGCGGTGACGGTCGCATACTGAGTTCAAGGCCACAACGCCGGTCGCTGGACTGGACGTGGGGGCGGCTTTCTCGGCATTAGGGAGCGGGCGCCGCGGGCGCGCGAGCCAAGGAGAGCAGACCATGGAACTGGTGATCGGCACGAAGGCATGGTCGACCTGGTCGTTGCGGCCGTGGCTGGCGCTGAAGCGCACCGGCGCGCCCTTCGCGGAAACCCTGATCCAGCTTCGCCAGGCCGATGGGGTCAGCGCCGCGCAGATCCGCCCCCATTCGCCCAGCGGCCTGGTGCCGGTGCTGAAGGACGGCGAGCTGACCATCTGGGATTCTCTGGCGATCTGCGAGTATCTGGCCGAGCGGTTCCCGGAGGCGCGGCTGTGGCCGGCGGACCCGGCGATGCGGGCCCTGGCGCGGGCGGCCGCGGCCGAGATGCACGCCGGCTTCACCTCCTTGCGCGGCGAGTGTCCGATGGACCTGGCCGCCGTCCCTCACGCGGCCGAGCTGTCGGAAGCGACCCAGAAGGACATCCGCCGCATCGTGCGGCTGTGGAACGAGCTGCTGGCGCGCTCGGGCGGACCGTTCCTGGCCGGCGAATGGTCGATCGCCGACGCCTTCTACACGCCGGTGGCGACCCGGTTCCGCACCTATGGGGTGCGGCTGACCGACTATGGCGACGCCGGACCGGCGGGCGCCTATTGCGAGCGCCTGCTGGAGACGCCGGAGTTCCTGGCCTGGGAGGCGGAGGCGCGGTGAAGCCGGTCGCTGTCCTGCTGCGGGCGGTGAACGCGGGCCGTCCGCTGGTCATGGCCGACCTGCGAAAGGCGTTGGCGGGTCTCGGCTATCCGGAGGCGGTGACGCTGCTGGCCAGCGGCAATGCGGTGATCCGGGCCAAGGCGGCGGACGCCGTGCTGGAGGCCGAACTGGAGGCAGGCCTGCGCGAGGCGCTCGGCCAGCCGGTGGATGCCTTCGTGCGCGACGCGACGCAACTGGCCCGCATCGTCGCCGACAACCCGTTCCCGGACATGGCCCGGGCCGACCCGAGCCACCTGGTGGTGGGATTTATGAAAGGCGAACCGGAGCCGGAGGCGGTCGAGGCCCTGCGCGGCAAGATCGTCGGGCGGGAGGAGGTCGCCCCGGGGCCGGGCTGCATCTACCTCACCTATCCGGACGGGATCGGACGCTCGAAACTGACGGGCGCGATCATCGAGAAGACGCTGAAGGGCGGCGGCACGGCGCGCAACTGGAACACGGTGCTGAAGCTGGCGGCGATGACGGCGCCGGATTGAACCGGGAGTCGCCGGCGCGGGTTAGGCGTCCAGCCGGCCGTCCGTGGAGATCGTCGATGTTTACTGTTTCCAGGGCTGCGCCCAGCCCGGCGCATGCCGTCATGACCCTGATCGCCGCCCTCGTCCTGGCCGGCTGCTCAGGCCCGGGCGACGACCGGGATTCCAGGCTTCCGGCCGCGGCGGCGACGCCCGGCCCGCGGGCACCTGCTTCTATCGCCCCGACGCCCGAGACCGCGGCTGTCGCCGGTCCCACCGTCGGCGGCGACGGGTCGGAGATCCGGCTGTCGGCGCTGTCCCCCGCGGAGATCGCCGAGGGCAGGCTGTCGGGCGAGCTGGGCTGCAGCTTCTCCACGGACGAGGCCTCGCCGCTGCTGGTGGCGATGGGGAACGTGGCGTCGAAGGAGCCGGCCTTCGGGCTTGTGAAGGTCGGCGACTATGTCGAGCCGGTCAGCGCGCCGGGTGGCTTTGACGGCCTGCTGAAGGGCGCCGCGTTCGCCGGCCGGGGCAAGACGGTGCGCGTCGACCTGACCGGACCCCCGGTCGGAGGCGGCGAGTCGCCCCCGCGGCCGGCGACGCTCACCTACGACCGGGCGGACGGGGCCCGGCGTGTGTTCGCGGGGCGTTGGGAGTGCGGGCCGTAGGGGCCCGCCTCGCTGCCAGGACCAGGGCGCCTGCGGTGACCGCGCAGAACAGCGCAGCTTCGAGCGCCGCCGTGGCGGACTGGGCGAGGGGGCCGAAACCCGTTTCGCCGAACAGGGCGCCGAGCCGGTCGAGCTGCAGGCGCGAACCCGGGAACTGGCGCGCCACGAGGTCGAGACTGCCGCCCATCAGCCGGCCGCCGAGCATGGGAATGGCCAGGCCGGCGACGGCGCCCGCGAGCCCTGCGCCGGTCACGGCTCGGCTCAGGTCGCATTCGTCGGCGCGGCGGGCGCCGAGCCAGACGCCGAGGCCGACCGCGGCGCCTAGCAG
>JAEYTM010000314.1 GCA_023434015.1 Pseudomonadota bacterium
CACCGGCGCGCCGCCATTGTCCTGGGCCAGCACGGCGGCGACAGTGGAGAAGGCTCCTTCCGGCACGGCGTCGGCGGGCAGGTGGGCGACGGCGAGTTGGCCGGCCTCCAGCCGGTCGCCGAACTTCAGCGGGCGGGCGGCGACGATCACCGGAACGCCCGAGGCCGGTTGTACGGCGCCCGCCGGCGCCTGGGCCGCGGCGGCGTTCGGCAACACGGTCCTGGCGACCACCAGGGCGGCGAGGCCGAGCACGGCCGAGGCTCCCAGACTGACGATGGTGACGACGCGCATTGGTCCGCCCCCGCGGAAAAAACCTATTCGGATCGTAAGGTTAGCGAGCCGGGACTTGCGATATCGCCAACAAACGGGGTGAACGCGCCGTCAAGCATGACCTATCGCGCGGCTAGGCAATCGGGACGCCAGGGCTCATCTTCGGCGCCTCAAGATGGAGGGGCCGATGGCCAGGATGGCGAGCACGAAGACGACGGTTCAGAACGGGCCGGAGATCTGGCTCGCGGCGGGTCTGCGGACCCCGTTCGCGCGGGTCGGCGGGGTGCTGGCGACCAAGGACGCGCTGCAGCTCTCCGTGCCGGTGGTGAAGGCCATGCTGGACGGCGGCGTTCGGCCGGACCTGGCGGTCTGGGGCGCCGTGATCCCCAACCTGACCTGGAGCAACCTCGCCCGCGAGGTGCTGCTGGACGCCGGCGGCGATCCCACCATCCCGGCCTACACCACGATCATGGCCTGCTCGACCAGCATGGCGGGCGCGTTCCAGGCGGCGGGCATGCTGGACGACCGTGAGCGCTCGCTGGCCCTGGTCGGCGGGGCGGAGAGCATGAGCCGGGTGCAGATCGGCCTCAGCCAGGGCCTGTCGGACGAGGTCCGGCGGTTCGGCGAGGCCAAGACACTGAGCGAGCGGCTGTCGGTGCTGCGCGGCCTGAAGCCGTCGGACCTTCGCCTGTTCGTGCCCAAGGTGCAGAACCGGGTGACCGGCAAGAGCATGGGCGAACATACCGAGGAGATGGCCAAGGGCTGGTCGATCACCCGCGCCGAACAGGACGAGATCGCGCTGGCCAGCCACCAGCGGGCGGCGGCGGCCTGGAAGCGCGGCTTCTTCGACGACCTGGTGCTGCGGATGGAGGAGGCGGGCCGCGACACCACCGTGCGCGACGACACCAGCGCCGAGAAGCTCGCCAGGCTGAATCCCGCCTTCGACCGGACCAGCGGCAAGGGGACCCTGACCGCCGGCAACTCCAGCCCGCTGACCGACGGGGCGGCGGGATTGTGGGTGGCGACGGCCAAGGGACTGGACCGGCTGCCGCCCTCGACCCCGCGCGTGCGGCTGGTCGACTGGGAGACCAACGCCATCGACCTGCACAGCGAATATCTGCTGATGGCGCCGGCCTATTCGATCCCGCGCCTGCTGGCGCGTCACGGCCTCGCCTACGAGGACGTCGGGCTGTGGGAGATCCACGAGGCGTTCGCGGCCCAGGTGGCGACCCACGTCAAGGCGTTGCAGGACGAGGCTTTCCTCCGGGAGAAGGCCGGGGTGACGGCCGCCTTCGGCCGTTTCCCCCTGGAGCGGATCAACCCCAACGGCGGCTCCACGGCGCTCGGCCATCCGTTCGGCGCCACCGGCGCGCGCATCCTCAGCCAGGCGGTGAAGGAGCTGTC
Source organism: Pseudomonadota bacterium (assembly GCA_023434015.1). Taxonomy (GTDB): domain Bacteria; phylum Pseudomonadota; class Alphaproteobacteria; order Caulobacterales; family Caulobacteraceae; genus Phenylobacterium. The sequence continues at coordinate 1,675 of JAEYTM010000314.1, forward strand.
GGCGATGACCGCCGGGAGCTGGGCGATCGTCTCGATCTGCGCCGACGGCGGCCAGGGGACCGTCGCCCTGCTGCGTAATGGCTAGCCGGCCGCCTCAAGCCGCACCAGCACTGCGCCCTCGGCGACCTGGGCGCCGAGGGTGACGGAGACCTCGGCGACGGTCCCGTCCAAGGGGGCGGCCAGGGCGTGCTCCATCTTCATGGCCTCGAGGACCAGGAGCGGCTGGCCCTTGCTCACCGTGTCGCCGGGCTTGACCGAGAGGGCGGTGACTCGCCCGGGCATGGGCGAGCGCACCTGGCCGTCGCTCGCGGCGTCGGCGGCGGCGCCGCCCGGCGGATGATCGACGAAGGCGAGCGCCTCGCCATGCTCGAAGACGACGATGCGGCCGTCCTCGTCCAGCAGCACCGAACGCGGCGGGGACTCGTGGTCGGACGGCGTGGCGAGCACCGGCCTGCCGTCCAGGAACAGCCGCACGGCGGTCTCGGGCGCGGCGTTCAGGCGAAACCCGGTCAGTTCGCGCCAGGGGCTGGGGGCCTCCTCGGTGAGGCCGCTCTCCTGGGCGATCAGAGCGGCGGAGGCGGCGGCCGCCAGGGCCGCGGCGGACGGCTCCGTCGGTGCGATCAGCGCCTCCAGCCGCCGGGCGATGAAGCCGGTGTCGACCTCGCCGATGATGAACTCCGGCTGTTCGAGGCAGCGCGCCAGGAAGCCGGCGTTGGTCTTCACCGGATAGACCTCGACCGCATCGCAGGCCATGGCGAGCTCCGAGATCGCCTGGTCCCGCGTCGGCGCCCAGGCGATCAGCTTGGCGATCATCGGGTCGTAGAAGGGGGTGATCTCGCCGCCGGCTTCGACGCCGACGTCGGCGCGGACGCCCTCCGGCAGGCGGAAGTGATCGAGCGGGCCGGTGGAGGGCAGGAAGCCCGAGGCCGGACTCTCGGCGTAGAGGCGCGCCTCCACCGCATGGCCGGACAGGACGATCTCCTCCTGGGTCAGCGGCAGGGGTTCGCCGGCGGCGACGCGCAACTGCCATTCCACCAGGTCGAGGCCGGTGACCATCTCGGTGACGGGATGCTCCACCTGCAGGCGGGTGTTCATCTCCATGAACCAGATGCGGTCGGGACGCAGGCCCTCCGACGCATCGGCGATGAACTCGACCGTGCCGGCGCCCTGGTAGCCGACGGCGCGTGCGGCGCGCACGGCGGCGGCGGTGACCGCCTGGCGCGTGGCGTCGTCCATGCCTGGGGCGGGGGCCTCCTCGACGACTTTCTGATGGCGGCGCTGCAGGGAGCAGTCGCGCTCGAACAGGTGGACGACATGGCCGTGGCTGTCGCCGAACACCTGCACCTCGATGTGGCGCGGGCGGGCGACATAGGTCTCCAGCAGCACGCGGTCGTCGCCGAAGCTGGCCTTCGCCTCGCGCTTAGCCGCCGTCAGGGCCGCCGGGAAGTCCTCGGCCGCGTCGACCCGGCGCATGCCCTTGCCGCCCCCGCCGGCCACCGCCTTGATCAGCACCGGATAGCCGATCCGGTCGGCCTCCTTCTGCAGCCGTGCCCCGGCCTGGTCGGCGCCCATGTAGCCGGGCGTCACCGGCACCCCGGCCTTGTCCATGATCGACTTGGCGGCGTCCTTCAGCCCCATGGCGCGGATCGCCGACGGGGGCGGGCCGACCCAGGTGATCCCGGCGGCGATGACCGCCTCGGCGAAGGCGGCGTTCTCCGACAGGAAGCCGTAGCCCGGATGGATGGCGTCGGCGCCAGTCGCCCGTGCGGCCTCGATGATCCGCTCTGCGACCAGGTAGCTGTCGCGGGCCGGGGCCGGACCGATCAGCACGGCGTCGTCGGCCTCCCGCACATGGGGGGCGTCAGCGTCGGCCTGCGAATAGACCGCGACGGTGCGGATGCCCATGCCGCGGGCGGTGGCGAACACGCGCCGCGCGATCTCGCCTCGGTTGGCGACGAGCAGGGTGGTGATCGCTCCGCTCATGACGCCAGCCCGAGGTAGGAGACGCCGACCAGGAACAGCAGGAAGCCGAGCAAGGTCAGGGCCCCGAGGACGACGCCCCGCAGGATCGCGCCCAGCCATCCGAAGCCGTAGGCGCCCCGGAGGTGGACGACGGCGTGCAGCGGCAGAACGGCCATGGCGATCGGCTCAAGGACCGGGTCGATCGCCGCCGGCGCGATCAGCACGATCGAGCTGACCAGGGCCGCGAAGCCGAGGCCGTACAGCGCCACCACCCCGTGCTGGTAGGCCGTGAAACGGCGTGAACGCCGCCAGGTGACGAGGGCCAGACAGACCATCGCCAGGGGCGCGAGCACGACCGTCAGCTTGTAGGCCAGACTCTCGATCTTGTAGCTGTAGTAGCGGCCGTCGGCGGATTTGTGCTGCATCGCCGTCGCCACGTTTTCGGCGAAGCGTTCAATGCGGCTGGTGTCGGACACCCCGTCGATCTGCAGGTCGGAGACTGCGATCTGTCCGAAGGCCGAGGGATCGACGTTGATCAGCCGCTCGCCGGTGATCGTCGGGATCAGGAACAGCAGGAACATCGAGAACAGGAAGACGTGCAGCGGCGCCAGGTAGCGCACCCGCTTGCCGGCCATCCATTCGCGGGTCAGCCGACCCGGGTTGAAGGCGAGCAGCGGCAGGGTGCGCCAAAGGCGGCCGTCGAGATGCAAGACGCCCTCGACCATCTCGTGCGCCAGGTCGGTGAGCCGCCCATGCAAGTGGGCCTGCTGACCGCAGGCGTGGCACCAGGGGCCGGCCAGGTTCGTCCCGCAGTTGGCGCAGGGGGCGGGTGGATGGCCCGCGGCCTTCATGGCCTTGCGGGCGGCGGTGCTGGTCATGGGCTACATCCTGAACACGCCGAAGCGCGTCTCGGGTATCGGCGCGTTCAGCGCGGCGGAGATCGAAAGGCCGAGAACGTCGCGGGTCTGGGCAGGGTCGATGACGCCGTCGTCCCAGAGCCGGGCGCTGGCGAAATAGGGGTCCCCCTCGGCTTCGTAGCGCTCGCGGATCGGCGCCTTGAACGCCGCCTCCGCCTTGGCCGACCAGGTTTCGCCCCTGGACTCCATGCCGTCGCGCCTCACCGTGGCCAGCACGCTCGCGGCCTGTTCGCCGCCCATCACCGAGATGCGGCTGTTGGGCCAGGTCCACAGGAAGCGCGGCGAGAACGCCCGGCCGCACATGCCGTAGTTGCCGGC
>JAEYTM010000019.1 GCA_023434015.1 Pseudomonadota bacterium
ATCCCGGGCCGCGCCGCTAGTTGCGAGTCGTTATTAATATCGCGGGGTCAGCGTTGCAATGAGAATGACTCGCAATTGCACCTTTCCCGCGAGGGCCGCGGATCATCGAGCAGGCGCCAGGGGGTGCAGATGCGGGATCGCCCCGAGAGCGGTGGAGCGCGCGCCTCGACGTTCGCGAGTTACGGATAAGGGCGGCCGAGGTCGCGGCCGGGCCCTTGCGGACGCGGCGGTCGTGGATGCGTCAGGCGGCGCGCGTGTCGGCGGCGCGGCGGCCGGCCGGGGTCAGGCCTTCCTCGACATGGGCGTTCTGCGGTCCCCAGCTGTGGATCGCGCCGCACTGGCAGCGGAAGGACCGGGGCTCGGTCATCTGACCGATGTCGAAGTCTTGGGTGCGATAGCCGGTGGGGACTTCGGCGCCGGTTGTCGAACAGGTCGTCATGAGTCTGGGCATGGATCGTTAACGCGCGGGAATCGCTTGTGTTCCGGCGACGGGAACAGGCGCCGTAGGCCAGGGCGGGGAACAACCGGGCGAGGATGGCGTGGGCCGCCCGGGTTTGCTTCCCGGCCGGGTTATGCCAAGCATGGCCGCTCGTTTGGTCGGACCGTCCGTCCCGTGACGGGCGTGCGGAGAGGCGGCGCAGGGGCTGCGCCGTTCCGGATCGCCGGCTCCAGCGCTCCCCCCGAGGGACCCGCCCGAGGCCGGCCATGGCGTCCGACCCGATCGCCCGAACCGCGGCCGCAGCTGTCGCCCATGGAGAAGAAGAAATGGCGCGCAAGCCCAACTATCAGTTCGAGCGGATGGAGCGCGAGCGTCAGAAGGCGGCCAAGACCGCCGCCAAGGCCGCCGAGAAGCGCGAGCAGCGCGAACGTGCGCGCGCGACGAACAGCGAGGACGAAAGCGCCCCGGACGACGGCGAGGCGTGACCATGGTGACGATGCTGGCGGACGCCGGCGGGAACCTGCGGCCATGACCCAGCCCCCTCCTGCGCCGCCGCCGCGCGACAACGCCGCCCAGCTGGCGTCGCCGTCCTATCTTCTGCCCGCGCTCGACGAGGCCTTCCTGCTCGGCGAATCCATGCGCGGGGTGCGCTTCCTGCTGGAGTTCGCCAAGGCCGATGAGGCGCTGCGGGCCTGGGGGGTGCGTTCGACCATCGTGGTCTTCGGCGGGGCGCGGGTGCGCGAGGACGGCCCTGGCCGGCAGCCCCAATGGTACCAGCAGGCCCGCGCCTTCGGCGCCCTGGCGTCCCGGCGCGGCGGCGCCTTCCTGGGCGGCGGGGCGTTTCGCGACAACGTCATCGCCACCGGGGGAGGGCCGGGGATTATGGAGGCCGCGAACCGGGGCGCCTCCGAAGCCGGAGCTCCGTCGATCGGCTTCAACATCAGCCTGCCGCACGAGCAGGAGCCGAACGCCTGGTCGACGCCGGAACTGACCTTCCGCTTCCACTACTTCGCCATGCGCAAGATGCATCTGGCGATGCGGGCCAAGGCGCTGGTGGTCTTTCCGGGGGGCTTCGGTACGCTCGACGAGCTGTTCGAGCTGCTCACCCTGCGCCAGACCGGCAAGGTGCCGGACCTGCCGGTGGTGCTGTTCGACGAGGCCTACTGGCGCGCGGTGATCAATCTCGATGTTCTCGCCGAGGCCGGGATGATCTCGCCGGAGGACTTCAAACTGTTCCATTTCGCCGACACGGCCGAGGGCGTCTGGAGCGCCCTGGTCGCTGCGGGTCTGCACGAAGTCGAACCGCCCGGCCCGGAGGGCGCGCGGGACATCTGACCGCGGTTCGCCGCCCGGCGTGGCGCGGCGGGAAGACTCTCTGTTAGAGTGCCGCAAGGTCCGGTCCGCAGCCTCGTGGCCGAAAGGCGCCGAACCCGAGGAGCCATGCCCGACTTGGCGCAGACCACGCCGCCGAGACAGTCCTACCTGCCGAAGATCGCCACGACCTTCGCCGAAGGCTACCGGCTTGCCGACCTGCGCAAGGACGCGGCGGCCGGGCTGACTGTCGCCATCGTCGCCCTGCCGCTGTCCATGGCCATCGCCGTGGCCTCCGGCGTCTCGCCCGACCGCGGCCTCTACGCCGCGATCGTCGGGGGCTTCCTGGTTTCCGCCCTGGGCGGCAGCCGTTATCAGATCGGCGGTCCGGCCGGCGCATTCATCGTGCTGGTGGCCGCGACGGTGGCCAAGTTCGGCGTCGACGGGCTGCTGCTGGCGGTGCTGCTGTCGGGCGCCATGCTCAGCCTGCTGGGGGCCCTGCGGCTCGGCTCGCTGATCCGGCACATCCCGCAGCCGGTCATCGTCGGCTTCACCTGCGGCATAGCCGTCACCATCTTCGCCACCCAGATCAAGGACCTCCTGGGCCTCAGCCTGTCGGGCGCCGAGCCCGGCCCGCTGATCCCCAAGCTCGCCGCCCTGGCCGGGGCCCTGCCGAGCCTGAACCCCGCCGCCGCCGGCCTGTCGCTCGCCGTCATAGCCGTCATCCTTGGGCTGAAGCGCCTGCGCCCCGCCGTACCGGGCATGCTGGTCGCCGTGGCCGCGGCCTCCGCCGCCGCCGCCCTGATGGGCCTGCCGGTGGAGACTATCGGCACCCGCTTCGGCGGCATTCCCAGCGGCCTGCCCCTGCCGCAGTTGCCGGAGATCACGACGGAGAAGCTGGTGGCCATCCTGCCGGCGGCGTTCTCCTTCACCCTGCTGGGCGGGGTCGAGAGCCTGCTGTCGGCCATGGTCGCCGACGGCATGGCCGGGAGCCGGCACCGGTCGAACATGGAACTGATCGCCCAGGGGGTGGCCAACATCGCCTCGGCGCTGTTCGGCGGCATCAGCGTGACCGGGACCATCGCCCGGACCGCGACCAACATCCGCGCCGGAGGGCGCACGCCGGTGGCCGGCATGCTGCATGCGCTGTTCCTGCTGATGTTCATGGTGCTGGCCGCGCCGCTCGCCAGCTACATCCCCCTCGCCGCCCTGGCCGGGGTGCTGGCGGTGGTCGCGTGGACCATGGCCGAGCGGCGCGAGTTCGCGAACCTGCTGAAGACCGGCGGCCCGGCCGTGGTGCTGCTGACCACCTTCGTCCTCACCGTCCTGCACGACCTGACCGCGGGCATTCTCGCAGGGTGCGCCGTGGCGGTGCTGCTCTGGCTGCCCGCGGCGATCGCCCGGGCCAGGCGCTCCTGAGCGCCCCGGTCAGCGCCGGCGTGCTGGTCTGGCGGCCGGGCCCCGGCGGGCCGCAGTTCCTGCTGGTGCATCCTGGCGGTCCGTTCTGGCGGGGCCGCGACCTGGCCGCCTGGTCGATCCCCAAGGGTCTGGTCGCTCCGGGCGAGGACGGTTGGGCCGCCGCGTCGCGGGAGTTCGCCGAGGAACTGGGCCAGGCCGTCGAAGGCCCCGGCGAGCCGTTGCCGCCCTGCCGCACGCCGGGCGGCAAGTGGGTCCATGCCTGGCTGGTGCGGGCCGAGCTTGACCTGACCGATCTGCGCAGCAACCGCTTCGAACTGGAATGGCCCAAGGGTTCTGGGCGGATGCGGAGTTTCCCGGAGGTCGACCGCGCCGCCTATTTCCCCGCCGCCGAGGCGCTTGAGAAGATCCACAAGGGCCAGCGCCCGATCCTGCAGGAGGCCCTGGCCCGCCTCGCCGCCTAACCCGGCAGCAGCCGGCGGTAGTTGCGCCGGATCACGCCATAGCACTCGCAGGTCAGGGTCTCGAGGCCGCTCCGGTCGACGATGTCGACGACGCCGCGGCGATAGCGGATCAGGCCCTTTTCCTGCAGCGCCCGGGCGATCGCCGTCACCGTGGTGCGCTGCACCCCCAGCATGTCGGCCAGGAACTCCTGGGTCAGGGCGATGGTGTCGTTTGAGATCCGGTCGTGACAGGCCAGCAGCCACCGGCAGAAGCGCGCTTCCACGGAATGCAGCGCGTTGCAGCCGACCGACTGGATGGCGTGCCCGAACAGGGCCTCGTTGTGCCGGTCCACCAGGTCGCGCAGCCGGGCGCTCTTCTTCCAGGCGTCGTGCAGGGTGGTGGCGCCGATCCGGCTGGCCCGCACCGGAGTCTGGACTATGGCGCGCGACAGCGACTGGCGCGGCGCCACAGCGGCCATCAGCCCAAGCGCGCCCTCGGGCCCGATGGTCGCGCTTTCGATCGCCGCGCCGTTCTCCATCAGGGTCATCAGCGAGATCACCCCGTCCTGGGGGAAGTAGACGGTGTCGATCCGATCGCCCGGGTCGTAGAGCAGCCGCCCCCTCTCGAGCTCCACCTGTGCCAGGTGGGGCGATATCAGGGCGTAATCCTCAGCGGGCAACGACTCGAGCAGACGATTTTGCAACGCGGTAAGCAGCCTTGGCATCGGGAATCGAAACGTCGCCGTTGGGGTTCGGTTTCAAGTTACCGACCTGCGTGGGCTGAGACTGTCGTGAACTCGACACTGGAGCGACGGCGGTGCGTCAAAGACCTAAAAAAGCTCGTGAGACCGCCATAAGTCACGGATGTCCTGTGCATTTGAGTGAGGTCGGGTAGCCGACAGAAACTATATCTCCGCCGCCGCGCCGCTGTTTCACTCCGGGCCGCCATCATTTGAGGCCAGCCTGGGCCTGAGCGACGGTCTGGAGCGGCCGGCGCGGCGATTTCGCGTCAGGGTGCGAGCCAGCGCCGTGGGTGCCGCCAGCCGAGCTCGCGCACTTCCCCCGGTTTCAGGCCGAGGATCGACATGCGCTGGAGGGTGAGGGCGCGCATCGCCTCCACCGGTTCCTGGCCGGCGACCGGGCTCGGCGCCACCTCGCCCGCGCGCAGGGCATGGTCCACGGCGGTCCACTCCGCCTTCGCCCGGTCCGCATGGCCGACCGCGTAGTAGTGGCGCAGCGAGGCGCGTTCGCCGGCCGTCGTCACCATGACGCCGACCAGCCAGCCGCCGATGGTCGCTCCGGGCTTGCCGGGGACGGCGCTCACCGGGCCGGCCCCGCGTGCGGCGGCGTGGTCACGGTCTTGGCGTCAGGTTTGAGCATCGCCGCCAGGGCCGTCATCCGTCAGGCTGGCGGACAGCGCCAGCGGCGGCCTGTTAGCCGGCCTGCGGCGCGGACGCCATGCCACATCGGCCGAAATCGGCGGTCGCGATCAGATGTGGGCGATCAGATGCGGTCGAGCACGCTGGTCGTCACGCCGCCCTGCGCCACCTTGACGCCCAGGAAGCGCATCTCGCCATTGCTGAAGCTGATATCGCTGAGCGCCAGCGTGCGGTCGCGCTTCAGGTCGGCCCCGTCGCGCAGGGTCAGTCGCAGGATCAACCCGCTCTTGTCGACGCCTTCGGCCTCGGCCTTTGCGATCGCCTCGCGGAAAACGACCGCCGCCGGCCGGATGGCCTTGGGGCGGGGCATGTGGCTGTCCCTGGGCATAGGCTGCTCCGATCCTTCGATCATGCGGGGGCGAAAAAGCCGTGCTCGCCACTGACGCGGACCTGGCAGGCCTGGCCGGCGTCCTGGGCGGCCCGGGCGCGCTTGTTGGCCGCCGCCTTGGCCTCGTCCTTGTCGCGGGAGTGGTCGTAGAATTCGCCGTCGATCTCCACCGCCCAGCCATCCTGGTGGCGGGCCACCGTGAATATCGCCCGCTCAGGTCCGTTACGCATGTTGACGCTCCATTCCAGTCGACGCCGGACAGGCGTCGGCGCCCGAAGCGATGGGTCGCGGTCGCCATCCATCGCTTCGAGTTTCTGTAGAGAAATCTACATGTAAATTGCCCGAGAGTCTGCGCCTTTGGGGAAAAAATCTTGCAGAATGGAAAAGAATCTGCCAAAAAGGATCATCGAATAACGAATTGGCTCGCCTGCTTTCCACGCCTGCGCTCTCAGCCGGGTTCCGGACCTGCCCTCGACCCTCTCCGACAATTTGATCGCGATGCTCGCACTGGGCGCGTGAATATTTAGACCCGGAAAGGGATCGACATGGCTACCGGTACTGTGAAGTGGTTTAACGGCCAAAAGGGCTTCGGCTTCATTCAACCTGACGACGGCGGCGCGGACGTGTTCGTGCACATCTCGGCGGTCGAGCGCGCGGGCCTCGGCTCGCTGCACGAAGGCCAGAAGCTGGGCTTCGAGCTGGAGCGCGATCAGCGCAGCGGCAAGATGTCCGCCGGCCAGCTGCAAGCGGCCTGAGCGGCCGGGACTTCGGTCCCGCGCCACTGAATTGGGAAAAGGGTCGGCGCTGCGCCGGCCCTTTTTTCATGGGCGGCGGACGCCGCCGAGTTGCGGGAATCGTTTACAGCCGCCGGCCGTGGCCCTAGGGCTGGCGCACGCGATCCACCTCCGAGGTTTTGCTCCGTATGCTGAGATGGTTTCAGGCGCTCCTGCCGCGCGAGGAACGCTTCTTCGACCTGTTCGAGGCCCACGCCCACACCCTGTGCGCCGGCGCGCGTTCGCTGCGCCTGGTGATGGTCGGCGGCGACGAGGTCCCGCAGCACTGCGCGGACGTCGCCCGGCACGAGGAAGCGGCCGATGCGATCACCCGCGATGTGATGCTGGCGGTCCGCCGCTCGTTCATCACGCCCTTCGATCGCAGCGACATCATCGACCTGACCACCTCGATGGACGACGCCATCGACCAGATGCACAAGACCGCCAAGGCGATCATGCTCTATGAGCAGCGCGCCTTCGAGCCGCACATGGTCACCCTCGGCGATGTGATCGTTAAGGCCGCCGACCTGACGCTCGAGGCCGTGCCGCTGCTCAAGTCGATGCGTCCGAACGCGGCCCGGCTGAACGCCATCTCGGAAGAGGTCACGCGCCTCGAGGAAGATTCCGACGATCTCTACGACAAGGGCATGCAGGCGCTCTATCGCGGTCCCGCGCGCACCGACCCGATGGCCTTCATCGTCGGCGCCGAGATCTACGATCACCTGGAGAAGGTGGTCGACCGCTTCGAGGACGTGGCCAACAAGATCAGCGGCGTGCTGATCGAACACCTGTAGGACCGCCCACCGTGGACATGGGCCTCCTGCTGATCACGTTGATCGCCATCGCCCTGGTGTTCGACTTCCTGAACGGGCTGCACGACGCGGCCAACTCGATCGCCACCATCGTCGCGACCCGGGTGCTGCCGGCGAAGTACGCGGTGATGTGGGCGGCGTTCTTCAATTTCATCGCCTTCCTGTTCTTCGGCCTGCACGTGGCCAACACCGTCGGCCGGGGCATACTGACGCCAGGGATCATCTCGGACGCCGTGATCTTCGGCGCCCTGGGCGGGGCGATCACCTGGAACGTCATCACCTGGCTCGGCGGCATTCCGTCGTCGAGCTCGCACGCCCTGATCGGCGGCCTGCTGGGCGCCGGGATCGCCAAGGCGGGCCTGGACCCGGTGGTCTGGAGCGGGGTGGCCAAGACCGCCGCCGGCATCGTTGTCTCGCCGCTGATGGGCTTCACCCTGGCCCTGGTCCTGGTGCTGCTGGTCTCCTGGATCTTCGTGCGTTCGACCCCCAGTCTGGCGGACTCCACCTTCCGAAAGCTGCAGTTCGTCTCGGCCTCGCTCTATTCGCTCGGCCACGGCGGCAACGACGCCCAGAAGACCATGGGGATCATCGCGGTCCTGCTCTATTCGCACGGCCAGCTGGGACCAGAGTTCCACGTGCCATTCTGGGTGGTCATCACCTGCCAGGCGGCGATGGCCCTGGGCACGCTCATGGGGGGCTGGCGTATCGTCCACACCATGGGGTCCAAGATCACCCGGCTGTCGCCCCAGCAGGGCTTCTGCGCCGAGACCGGCGGGGCCATCACCCTGTTCATGGCCACCCACCTGGGCGTGCCGGTGTCCACCACCCACACCATCACCGGCGCCATCGTCGGCGTGGGCGCCGCCAAGCGCATGTCGGCCGTCCGCTGGAACCTCGCGGGCAGCATCCTGTGGGCCTGGGTGATCACCATGCCGATGGCCGGTCTGATGGGGGCGACCTTCTACTGGCTGGCGCGCGGCGCACACCACCTGTTCGGCTGATGAGCAAGAAGGATCGGATCAGGGCCGAGCCCGACCGCGAACCGCGCGCCCAGTCCGCCGCCCTGCCATGGCGCCGCGGCCCGGACGGGGCGGTCGAGGTGCTGCTGATCACCTCGAGGGAGACCCGGCGGTGGGTGGTGCCCAAGGGCTGGCCGATGAAGGGGCTCTCCCTGGCGGAGACGGCGGCTCGCGAGGCCTTCGAGGAGGCCGGGGTGGAGGGCGTCCCGACCGGAAAGAAGCTCGGCGTCTACCATTACGACAAGCGCCTGCGGTCCGGGCGGCTGCAGCATGTCAGAGTGTCGGTCTACGCCCTGAAGGTGACGCGGGAACTCGAAGCCTTTCCCGAGCAGGGCCAGCGGGAAAAGCTGTGGACCACGCCCGCCGAGGCGGCCGGCCGCGTCGACGAGCCCGATCTCGCCCGCCTGATCGCCGCCTTCGCCGGCTGATCCGGCCGCGCGGTCAGTTGTAGTCGACCACCACGTTGAACACCCCGGCATAGGCCCCGCCGGCTGTCGTGTTGTTGATGGTCAGGCTGCCGCCGACCCCGAAGGTGCTGGTCGCGCTCGAACCCGCCGAACCGCTCAGCTTGCTGCTGGTCGCGGTGGACGTGAGGGTCACCGGGATGGTTTCGGAGCCGCCGGTGCGCGTCATGTTGAAGCTTGCGGGGACATTGATCGAGATCGTCTGGCCGCCTTCGCCGGTGACGGTGTAGCTGGCCCGGCTGGGGGCGGCGTTGAGGCCGTTGTTCAGCAGCGCCCCGGCGCCGGACAGGCTGCGCTGGCCGGTCGCGGCGGCGATGGTGATGGTGGCGTTTCCCGAGGTCGGTCGCGAGACGACACCGAAGGACAGGTCCGAGGTCTTCTCCACCAGCAGGGGCTGGAAGATCGAGCCGCTCGCCGTGGTCGACCGGCTGGCGCTGGACTGGGCCACGGCCGGTCCCACCGCCGCGGACGCCGCGGCGGCGCCGAGCAGCAGGGCGCGGGTCAGGGACGGAAGGCGGCGGAACATCGGCTCGCGACTTAGTGCGGCCGCCTTCGCCGGACAACGAAACCTCCCCCCAAAATGGGGGAGAGCCGTTGAATTGTTTGAGTTTTTCAACCCATCGGAGAGAACTGGGCGCGCGCTGCAACCGGAGGGACGCGCCGTCGGCTCAACCCTGCGGGAGCGGGCTCCAGATAAAGATCGGTCCCCAGAGCGATTCATACGCCCTCGCGCCGACCCGCCGGTCCAGCCGCAGGCGATAGACCCCGGCCGGCGTCTCCGCGAACTGCCGCAGGCTCGAGACCCGCAGTCCCGGCCCGCCGTGGACATGATCGTCGAGCCACAGGGCGCTCACATCGGCGGGCAGGTCGCTGACGCTGGAGGCCAGTTCGTCGGCCTGACGGAGCCGGAAGGGCAGGGGCGCGGCCAGGGTTCCGTCCGGCCGGGCGTAGAGGCCGACGGCGTAGACCCGGTCGGCCTTGCGCACCACGCCGAACGCCGCATGGCTGTGCTTGGCGCGCAGCAGGTTCATCCAGTGCTGCGGGCTGTTGCGCCACAGCCGCATGAGCTGCGCCGCGCCGGCGGGATCGGGGCCGCGGTGGTAGGCGATGTTCTCGCTGGTCGAGCCGATCATCCGCCGGCCCAGCAGGCCCAGCCGGTCGCTGGGATCGAACCCTTCGGGCGACAGGTGTTCCACATAGGCCCGCCCGGCGAGGTCGGCGGCGTGGGCGCGGGCGGTCTCGGCGAGGGCCTCGTCCCACGCGCAGGGCGGCGTGTCGGCGGCGGCCCGCGCGCGATCGGTGAGGGCGGCGAGCTCCCGCCCGGCCGCCAGGTCGAAGCGCCCGCCGCCGGCGTCGGCCAGCCGGGCCCGCAGGCGAGCCTCATAATCGTCCCAGCCCGAAAGGCTGCGTTTCTTCGCGGCTGCACCGACATCGGCCGTCGCGCCGGTCGGGCGCAGGGTCAGGGCCGCGGCGCCGGCGAGCATTGCGCGTCGAGGCAGCATGCGTCTGTTGCACCTTCCTGTCCCAAGGCTGCGCCCACCTTAGCCCTGCGCGGCGGCCCGCCAAGCGCGCGGACACGAAAAACCCCTCCGGCCGGGGGCCGGAGGGGTGTCTCGGAGGTCGCGGGCGGCTCAGTAGCCGTTGGCGATCACCTCGGCGATCAGGCCCGTGGTCAGGGCCATCAGCACGAAGTTGTTGTCCGCATAGACCCAGCGGTAGCCGCGCGGCGGGGCGCGCAGGCCGTAGTAGTAGGGATCCTGCACATAGTAGCTGCGGTAGGCGACCGGCACCCGGCCGCCGCGGCGCCAGGCGCTGCGGTAGCGCGGGTCGATCCGCTGGTAGCCATAGCCCGGCGCGTACCAGTAGCCGTTGCGGGCGCCCTGGAACCCGCGCCACTCGTTGCGGCCGCGCCAGCTGTCCGGCCGGCGACGGTCGTAGCGGTCGTAGCGGGCCTCGCGGTCGCGGCGCATGTCGGCCCGGTCGCGCTGCATCTCGCGGCGATCCTGCCGGTATTCGCGCCGGTCTTCCCGACGGTCGTCGCGGCGATCGTAGTTCTGGGCGGCCGCGGTCATCGGCGCGGCCACGGCGGCGATGGCGACAGCGGCGTACAGCAGGTGTTTCATCATCTTCTCCTTTGACCCTCCCGAGGACGCCAGGGTCGGGTCGGCGGCCTGAACCCGAGCTGAACCGCACGGTCAGGTGGGAGAAACGCCGCCGACGGCCGCGCGATCCCCGGCTTGACCTGACGCCGATCCGGGCGCCTGCTGTGGCCGCCTCAAAGGAGAAGCCCATGCGGATTCCGTCCCTCGCCTGCGCCGCCCTCGTCCTCGCCCTCGCGCCCGCGGCGGCGCTGGCCCAGACGAGCCTCGCCACCACCCTCGCGGGGCCGGACCCCGACGGCAGCGGTTCGGCGAGCGTCAAGGTCGATGGCGCCCAGGTCTGCTACGAGCTGAAGGTCGCCGGCATCGCTCCGGCCACCGCCGCGCACATCCACAAGGCTCCCGCCGGCTCCAACGGCCCGCCGGTGGTGAACCTGACGGCGCCGGCCTCCGGCTCCAGCGCCGGCTGCGTCGCCGCCGAGGCCGCGCTCGCCGCCGACATCGCCGCCAACCCGCAGGGCTATTACGTCAACGTCCACACGCCGGAGTTCCCGCCCGGCGCGGTGCGTGGCCAGCTTTCGAAGTAGTCAGACGCTTTCTGCCCGGCGGTCTGCGCGCCGCCGGCGCAAAGCGGCGATCACCGGTCCCGATCGCGGCCGGCGTGTTGGCGCGCCGCGCGGCCGCGGTTAGGCAGGACCTGCGGAGACCGTCGGCGATCCTGCCGTCGCCGACGGCCCCGTCCCGATCCTTCAGCGAGGGCCGATGCCGCACGACGACAGCCTGATCCTGACCCTGGTCGTCGGCTTCGTCCTGGCGTTCGTCTTCGGCCTGCTGGCCCTTCGGCTGAAGCTGTCGCCGCTGGTCGGCTATCTGCTGGCCGGCGTGGTGGTCGGGCCCTTCACCCCCGGCTGGGTGGCGGACGCCTCCCTGGCCTCGCAGCTCGCCGAGATCGGCGTCATCCTGCTGATGTTCGGGGTCGGCCTGCACTTCTCGCCGCGCGAGCTGCTCAAGGTCCGCCACATCGCCTTGCCGGGCGCCCTGGTGCAGATCGCCGGGGCGACGACGCTCGGCTGGGGCGTGGGGCGGCTGATGGGCCTGCCGCACCTGGAGGCCGCGCTGATGGGCCTGGCGCTCTCGGTCGCCTCGACGGTGGTGCTGCTGCGGGCCCTGGAGGAGCGCAAGGCGATCCGCACAGACGCCGGCCAGGTCGCCGTCGGCTGGCTGATCGTCGAGGACCTGGTGATGGTCGTCGCCCTGGTGCTGGCGCCCCTGGTCGCGCCCGGCGCCCTGACGCTCACCGCCGCCGGGATCGGCCTGAAGATCGGGGCGACCCTGTTCCAGGTGGGGGTGTTCGTGGCCTTCATGCTGGTGGTCGGGGCCCGTTTCCTGCCCTGGCTGCTGGTGCGCATCGCCCACACCCGCTCGCGCGAGCTGTTCACCCTCGGCGTCCTGGCCATCGCCCTGGGCATCGCCTACCTGGCCTATGCGGTCTTCGGCGCCTCCTTCGCGCTCGGGGCCTTCATCGCCGGGGTGGTGCTGAACGGTACGCCCCTGGGCCACAATGCGGCGGAACGCTCGCTGCCGCTGCGCGACGCCTTCGCCGTGCTGTTCTTCGTCTCGGTCGGCATGCTGTTCGATCCGCGGGTGCTGCTCGAGCAGCCGGCGGCGGTGGCGGCGGTGCTCGGCATCGTGGTGATTGGCAAGTCGCTGGCCGCCCTGGCCATCACCTCGGCCTTCCGCATGGAGCGGCGCTCCAGCTTCCTGGTCGCCGCCAGCCTCGCCCAGATCGGCGAGTTCTCCTTCATCCTCGCCGGCGTCGGGGTGAAGGTGGGGGCGATGAGCGGCGGCACCTATGGCCTGATCCTGGCCGCGGCGCTGATGTCGATCGTGCTCAACCCCTTTGCCTTCCACCTGGCCGACCGGCTGAGCCGTCCGAAGACGCCGCCGGGCCCGCTGGGGCCCGAGGGAACAAGCGCCCCGGCTTGAGGTTTAGGTCCCGTTCGGGATCTGGATCGATGGACATCGCACGCCGCAGCCTGCTGCAACTGTCCGGCGGCGCCCTCGCCGCGGCGGGCGCGGGAAAGGCG
>JAEYTM010000213.1 GCA_023434015.1 Pseudomonadota bacterium
GGGTCCAGCACCAGCCCTCGCGGCGGCGGGCCGCCTGGGCGGTCAGGTCGGTTGAGAACGCGGGCGCGGCGTCGGCGAGCGAGGGGGCGCGCACATGTCCCCTCGCCGGCCAAGCCAGCGCAACCCCTCATCCGACCGCCGGGCGGGCCGCCTTCTCCCGCAGGGGGAGAAGGGGTTTAGCCAGCCGCGCGGGCTGTCGCGCCGAGGCGTTCTTCCTTGAGCTTCTCGGCGACCAGGAAGGCCAGTTCCAGGGCCTGTTCGCCGTTCAGGCGGGGGTCGCAGTGGGTGTGGTAGCGGTCGGCGAGATCGCCTTCCGTCAGGGCCCGGGCGCCGCCGAGGCATTCGGTGACGTTCTGGCCGGTCATCTCCAGGTGCACGCCGCCGGGGTGGACGCCCTCGGACTCGCAGATCTCCACGAAGCTCTTCACCTCGGAGAGGATGCGGTCGAACGGCCGGGTCTTGTAGCCGTTGGCGGCCGTCAGGGTGTTGCCGTGCATCGGGTCGATGGCCCAGACGACGCTGCGGCCGGCGGCCTTGGTGGCCCGCAGCAGGCGCGGCAGGCGGTCGGCGATCTTGTCGTGGCCGAAGCGGCCGTAGAGGGTCAGGCGGCCGGGCTCGTTCTTCGGGTTGAGCACGTCGGCCAGGCGCAGCAGGTCGTCGCCCTCCATGGTCGGGCCGCACTTCATGCCGATCGGGTTCCTGATCCCGCGGAAGTACTCGACGTGGGCGCCGCCCAGGTCGCGGGTGCGCTCGCCGATCCACACCAGGTGGGCGGAGGTGTCGTACCACTCGCCGGAGGTGGAATCGACGCGGGTCATGGCCTCCTCGAAGCCCAGCAGCAGGGCTTCGTGGCTGGTGAAGAACTCCACCTGATGCAGGCTGGGATGGCTCTGCGGGGTGACGCCGATGGCCTGCATGAAGGCCAGGGATTCGCTGATCTTCTCGGCCAGCTCGCGATAGCGCGCGCCCTGCGGGCTGCCGGCGACGAAGCCGAGCGTCCAGCGGTGGATGTTGTGCAGGTCGGCATAGCCGCCGCCGGCGAAGGCGCGCAGCAGGTTCAGGGTGGCGGCCGACTGGGAATAGGCCTGGAGCAGGCGCGCGGGGTCCGGGGTGCGGGCCTCGCCGTCGAACTCCATGCCGTTGATGATGTCGCCGCGGTAGGACGGCAGGGTCGTCTCGCCCTGGGCCTCGACGGCCGAGGAGCGCGGCTTGGCGAACTGGCCGGCCATGCGGCCGACCTTCACCACCGGCTTGCCGCCGGCGAAGGTCAGCACCACCGCCATCTGCAGGATCAGGCGGAAGGTGTCGCGGATGTTGTCGGCGTGGAATTCCTTGAAGCTCTCGGCGCAGTCGCCGCCCTGCAGCAGGAAGGCGCGGCCTTCCGAGACCTCGCCCAGCAGGCTCTTCAGCCGGCGCGCCTCACCGGCGAACACCAGCGGCGGCATCCCGCGGAGGGTCTGTTCGGCCTTGGCCAGCGCCGCCTGATCCGGATAGTCGGTCGGCATGTGCTTGGCGGGCTTCGATCTCCAGGAAGCAGGCGTCCAGTGCTCGGTCATCGTCCTTCAACTCCGCGCCATTCCCCCGACTACGGGCGGCGAAAGCGGGCCTTCTACCCTCATATGGGGGGTCAGGTCGATGGCTCCAGGGCCGCTTGCCGTGCGACCATCACGCCCATGGCCCCCGCCAGGGCGCCCAGGGCCAGCCACCACTCCTGCCAGACGCCGAAATTCAGGGCGCCGAACAGCAGGTAGACGGCGGCCGAGGCGGCCATCGCCGCGGCGGCCAGATCCGGCGCCTGACGCGCCAGCCGACGCAGCGCCAGGGCCCAGAAGGCCGCCGCCGCCGCCGCGCCCGCCAGGCCCAGCTCCAGCCAAAGCTGCAGGGGGCCGTTGTGCGGGTGAAGCTGGATGCCCGGGGCGAACATCCGGCTCGCCTCCAGGCCCCAGCCGCGCAGCGGGTGGTCGGCGATCCAGTCGATGGCGTGGCTCCAGTAGCCCATGCGCATGGACCAGGAGAGCGGCACGGCCTGCTGCAGGGTTTCGTAGGCCCCGCTCTGGCGCACCAGCCAGACAAGGGCCGGCATGGCCAGGAACAGGCCGGCGGCCACGATCGCGGCGACCGACGGCCCGCCCCGCGGCCAGCGCCAGACGGCGAGCCCCGCCGCGCCCGCGAGCAGCACCGCCAGGGCCGGGGCGTCGGAATCGAAGGTCAGGGCGGCGACCACCGCCCCGACCGCCATGGGCGCGGCCAGCCAGCCGGGCGCGCCCGCCCTCAGCCCCCCGGCCGCCGCCAGCGGCCACAGCAGGGCGAGGACGAAGCTCGCCTGGCCGAGGTTCTTGCCCGCCAGGTCCGGGCGGATCGGCCCCTCGTAGAGGATGTGGAGCTGGCGGTAGATCGCCGCGCCGCTGACCGCCTCGACGAACAGAACCAGCCCCATCAGCGCCATGCCCCAGGCCAGCACCCTGAGCGCCAGCCGCACGAGCCGGCGATCGGCGCGGCGGGCCGCGCAGACCGCGCTCCAGTAGAGCGGCAGCTCCAGGCCGAGCTTGAGGGCGGTGCTGGACTCCGGATTCTTCGGGACGAACGGACTCCAGGTGGTCGAGGCCGCGGCCCAGATCAGGGCGACGAGCAGCACGACCGCGAGCGGACGGTCCTCGTTGGTGATGCGCAGGGCCGGCAGGCACAGCAGGCCGACGAGGGCCGCCACCGGCGCGAACGCCAGCGGCCCCAGCCAGCCGACCAGCGGGGTGAGCGCCGCCGCCCCGACCAGCATCCAGCCGCACCAGACTCCGAGCCGGTCGCGATGAGGCGGGGAAGCCGGCGCGGCGGACAGGGTCACGCCGGCTGGCCCAGGCCCGCCGGAACTTGCTTCTCGCGCATGGTCACCAGCTCTTCGGCCAGGGTCGGGTGGACGGCGCAGGTGGCGTCCCACTGGGCCTTGGTGACGCCCATCTTGATGGCGATGGCGGCCATCTGGATCATTTCCGGCGCGTCGGGCCCGACCACGTGGCAGCCGAGGATCTGCTGGGTGGCCGCGTCGACCACCAGCTTCAGCAGCGACCGCTCGTCGCCGCCCGCGAAGGCGTATTTCATCGGCCGCAGCCGGGCGAGGTAGATGTCCACCTTGCTGTACTTGTGGCGGGCGTCGGCCTCCGACAGGCCGACCGAGCCGATCGGCGGCTGGGAGAACACCGCCGAGGCGACCATCTCGTGGTCGAAGCTGGTCGGCCGGCCGTTGAACTCGGTGTCGGCGAAGGCGTGGCCCTCGCGGATCGCCACCGGCGTCAGATTGATGCGGTCGGTGACGTCGCCCACCGCCCAGATGCTGTCGACATTGGTCCGGGAGTATTCGTCGACCACCACGGCGCCGGTCTCGGACAGCTTCACGCCGGCCGCTTCCAGGCCAAGGCCCTCGACGTAGGGCTCACGTCCCACGGCGAACAGCACCACGTCGGATTCGAAGCCGTGATGCTCGGTGCAGTGGCTGACCAGGCCGCTGGCGGTCTTCTCGATGCGGGCGTGCTGGGCGCCGAGGATCACCTTGATCCCCCGCTTCTCCATCTCCTCGGCGACGTGGGCGCGGACGTCGTCGTCGAAGCCGCGCAGGATGTTGGGGCCCCGGTGGACCAGGGTGGTCTCGACGCCGAGGCCGTTGAAGATGCCGGCGAACTCCACGGCGATATAGCCGCCGCCGGCGATGACGATCCGCTTCGGCAGCTGCGGCAGGTGGAACGCCTCGTTGGAGGTGATCGCGTGTTCGACGCCCGGCAGCTCGGCCGGCATCCACGGTCGGCCGCCGGTGGCGATCAGGATGCGCTGGGCGGTGACGCGCCCGTGGCCCTCGACCTCCACCGTGTGCGGGTCGATCACCCGCCCCTTGCCGTGGACGAGCTCGGCGCCGGCGTTCTGCAGGTTGCGGACATAGATTCCGGAGAGCCGGGCGATCTCCTTGTCCTTTTCGGCGAGGAAGGCCGGCCAGTCGAAACTGCTCTCGCCGACGGTCCAGCCGTAGCCTTTGGCCAGCTTGAAATGGTGCGCGAATTCAGACGCATACACCATGAACTTCTTGGGCACGCAGCCGCGGATGACGCAGGTGCCGCCGACGCGGTGCTCCTCCGCCACAGCCACCTTGGCGCCGGACAGGGCCGCCACCCGCGCGGCGCGCACGCCGCCCGAGCCGGCGCCGATGACGAACAGGTCGAAGTCGTAAGTCGCCACGCAGCGCTCCTCAGGGTTCCATCGTCGTCACGCCATCGGGCGTGCCGATCAGCGCCTGGTCGGCCAGGTCGAGGAACAGGCCGTGGTCCACGACCCCGGTCACGCCCTTCAGCGCCAGGGCCAGGCCCGCCGGCTCCTCGATCCGTCCGCAGGCGGCGTCATATATGAGGTTTCCGCCGTCGGTGCGCACCGGCAGGCCGTCCTTCATCCGCAGGCGCGGGGCGACGCCGATCTCGGCCTCCACCAGCACGTCGCAGATGCGCAGGGCCGTGGTCTTGTGCCCGAAGGCTACCACCTCGATGGGCAACGGGAATTGTCCCAGCGTTTTCACGGACTTGGCGGCGTCGGCTATGACCACGCAGCGGCGCGAGGCCTCCCAGACCAGCTTCTCGCGCAGCAGGGCCGCGCCGCCGCCCTTGATCAGCGACAGGCCGGGGCCGATCTCGTCGGCGCCGTCGACCGTGAGGTCGATCTCGCGGGTTTCGCCAAGCTCGGCGAGCTTCATGCCGAGGCCGGCCGCCAGGTCCGCGGTCGCCTGGGAGGTCGAGACGCAGGTCACGTCCAGCCCGCGCGCCGCCAGGGCCCGCACGAACCAGGCCGCGGTGGAGCCGGTCCCCAGGCCCACCACCATGCCGCTTTCGACCAGCGCCGCCGCGGCTTCGCCGGCCGCCCGCTTCTGGGCGTCGATATCGCTCATCACCTTGCCTTCTTGGCCGCCCTGGCGGCGCGCTTGAGTTCACGGAAACGGGTCGCCCAGCCGGGCTTCTCCACCTGGGGCGCGCGGGCCAGGGCCAGGGCGCCGTCGGCGACATCCCCGGTGATCACCGAGCCGGAACCGGTCATCGCCCCGACCCCGACGCGCACCGGCGCGACCAGGGCGGTGTTCGAGCCGATGAAGGCGTTCTCGCCCACCTCGGTCGGATATTTGTCGAAGCCATCGTAGTTGCAGAAGATCGTGCCGGCGCCGATGTTGGCGCCCGCCCCGACCACGCCATCGCCCAGGTAGCTGAGGTGGTTGGCCTTGGCGCCCTGCCCCACCGTCACCTTCTTCACCTCGACGAAATTGCCGATGTGGGCCGCCTCGCCGATGTCGGCTCCGGGCCGCAGGCGGGCGTAGGGACCGACCAGGGCCCCCGCGCGGACGGTCGCCCCCTCCAGATGACTGAAGGCGCGGATCACCGCCCCGACCTCCACCACCACGCCGGGGCCGAAGACCACATAGGGCTCGATCGTCGCGCCGGGGGCGATGCGCGTGTCCCAGGAGAAATGCACCGTCTCCGGCGCCGGCATGGCCACGCCGTCGTAGAGGAAGTGGGTGCGCTGACGCTGCTGGAAGATGGTCTCCGCCGCGGTGAGCTGGTGCTGGGTGTCCGCGCCCATGACCGCGCTTTCCGGCGCGATCACCGCGCGGACCAGCTTTTCCTCGGCGTTGGCGATCGCCACCACGCCGGTCAGGAAATATTCCCGCTTGGGATTGTCGTCGGTCAGCTTGCCGAGCCAGCGGAACAGGTCCTGGCGGCCGGCGCAGAGCATGCCCGAGTAGCAGACGCGCACGGCCTTCTGGTCCTCGGTCGCCTCGCTCGGCTCGACGATGCGGATGACGTGTCCGTCCGCGCCGCGGATCAGCCGGCCGTACAGCAGGGTGTCCACCGGCTCGAACCCCAGCAGGGCGAGCGGCGTGCCGTTGGCGCGCATCTGGAACAGCGGCTCCAGGTCCGCGGCCTGCAGCAGCGGGCAGTCGGCGTTGGTGACAAGGACGTCGCCGTCGAAGTCCGCCAGCGCCGGCCCGGCCGCCATCACCGCATGGCCGGTCCCCAGCGGCGGGTCCTGCACGGCGACCGCCGCCTCGCCCAGCCGGCGCACGACCAGTTCCCGCACCGCGGGGCTGTGATTGCCGACCACGACCACGATGCGCTCGCAACCGGTCGCCTGCACGGTGTCGATGATCCTGTCGAGCAGGGTCCGGCCGCCAACCTTGTGAAGCACTTTCGGGATCGGGGACTTCATGCGCGTGCCCTGGCCGGCGGCAAGGATCACGGCGGCGCGGGCGGTCATGGGTGGTCGTCTCCGGTCACTCGAAACGGTGAGTCAGCGCAGTGTCGGAGAGCCTTACCAAGCCTTGTGGCGCGGCGCGAGAAGCGGCTAAGCCTTCCGGCCATTCCCGGGAGAATCCATGAGCCGCCGCGTGACCCATGGCCGTTGACCTGAGCGCCCTGGCCGGCGCGACGATCGCCTTCGACCTGGACAGCACCCTCGTGGACACCGCCCCGGACCTGATCGGCACGCTCAACGTCCTGCTGGCGCAGGACGGCCACCCCCCCTTGCCGCTGGACGAGGCGCGCCCCTTCCTCGGCCGAGGCGCCCGCTGGCTGATCGAACGCGGCTTCACCGCCGCCGGCGCGCCGGCGCCGCCGGAGCGCATGCCCGAGCTGTTCGATCGGTTCATCGCCCGCTACCTGGCGCACATCGCCGACGAGAGCCGCCCCTTCCCGGGGGTGGTCGCGACGCTGGAGGCTCTCGGCGACGCCGGGGCGAAGCTGTGCGTCTGCACCAACAAGCGCACCGACCTGTCGGTGGCCCTGCTCGACGCCCTGGACCTGACCCGCCACTTCCAGGCGGTGATCGGCGCCGACCTCACCCCGGCCATCAAGCCGGACCCGCGCCATCTGATGGTGGCCGTCGAGGCGGTCGGCGGAGACGTCGCCCGCACCGTGATGGTCGGCGACGCCGCCACCGACGCCGGGGCCGCCCGCGCCGCCGGCGCCGGCCTGGTGCTGGTCAGCTTCGGCTATACGGAAATCCCGGCGCAGGAGCTGGCGCCCGACGTGCTGATCCACAGTTTCCCCGATCTCACCGAAGCCTGCGTGACGCTGCTCACCCACCGTTGACGCCTCGCGCCGCCGTCAAGCCGGAACAAACCCCCCGACGCCGGGTTGTCCTCCTCAAGCTGGACTTTGGAGGGCGAGATGGCGGCACACGAGATTTCACGTGGAGGCCGCTGGGCCGCGATCCTGCTGGGCGCGCTCTTCGCCTTGATCGGCCTGATCCTCGCCATCGGCGGCGCCTGGCTGCTCAGCCTCGGCGGATCCGCCTATTACCTGCTCGCCGGCATCGGCCTGATCCTCTCCGGCGTGCTGCTGATCCTGGGGCGGGCGCTGGGCGCCTGGATCTACATCGGCGTCTTCGTGCTCACGGTCCTGTGGGCGCTGTGGGAAGTCGGCCTGAATGGCTGGGCGCTCGTGCCGCGAGTGGTCGCACCCTTCGTCCTGCTGGTGCTGACGGTGGCTGTGCTGCCGACCCTGCTGTCCCGTGGCCGGGGGCGAGCCGCCCTGGGCGGGGTGGCCGGACTTGTCCTCGTCGCCGCGGTCGGCGGCCTGGTGGTCTGGCAGGCCAACCGCCCGGCCGCGCCGGGCGAGGCGCCGGCCCCCATCCAGGCGGCGATGTCCGACGCCTCGGCGCTGTCCACCGGCGCGGACTGGCCGGCCTACGGCGGCACCTACGCGGCCCGCCGCTATTCGCCGCTCGGCCAGATCACCCCCGCCAACGTAACGCGCCTCGAGCGCGCCTGGACCTTCCGCACCGGCGACCTGCCCGAGGAGAAGTGGGGCGCGGAGACCACGCCGCTGAAGATCGGCGACACGGTCTACCTCTGCTCGGCGCGCAACGTCCTGATCGCCCTCGACGCGCGGAACGGGACGGAGCGCTGGCGCTACGACCCGAAGGTCTCCGACGACTGGATTCCCTACACGGCCGCCTGTCGCGGCGTGGCCTACTACGAGACGGCGACGGCGGCCCCGACGTCCGGCGCGCCTCAGGCCTGCGCCGCCCGGATCATCGAGGGGACGCTTGACGGGCGGCTGATCGCCGTCGATGCGCGGACCGGCCGGCCCTGCGCCGACTTCGGCCGCAACGGCGAGGTCGACATCAAGGTCGGCATGGGCCCGGTCGTCCCCGGCATGGTCTCGATCACCTCGCCGCCGACCATCGTCCGCGGCGTCGTCGTCACCGGCCACCAGGTGCTCGACGGCCAGACCCGCAGCGCGCCGTCCGGCGTGATCCAAGGCTTCGACGCGGTTACCGGCGCCCTGCGCTGGGCCTGGGACATGGCCCAGCCGGAGCTCACCGGCCTGCCCCCCGAGGGCGGGAGCTTCACGCGCGGGACCCCGAACATGTGGACCACCGCCTCCGGCGACGAGCAGCTCGGCCTCGTCTACCTGCCGATGGGCAATTCGGCGGCCGACTACTACAGCTCCACGCGCTCGCCGGAAGAGAACCGCTACGCCACCGCCCTGGTCGCGCTCGACGTGACCACCGGCAAGCCGGCCTGGTCCTTCCAGACGGTGCATATGGACGTCTGGGACTACGATCTCGGTTCGCAGGGCACCCTGGTCGACTTCCCGACGGCGGGCGGGAGCACCCCGGCCATCGTCCTGCCCAGCAAGCAGGGGGACGTCTACATCCTGGATCGCCGGACCGGCCTTCCCCTCACGCGCGTGGCCCAGCGACCGGTCCCGCAGGGCGGCGTCGAACCGGCGCAGCGCACCGCCACCCAGCCGGCGTCGCTCTATCACACCCTGCGCAAGCCCGACCTGACCGAGCGGGACATGTGGGGCATGTCGCCGATCGACCAGATGGTCTGCCGGATCGGTTTCCGCCAGGCGACCTACGACGGCTTCTATACCCCGCCGACCAGCGAGACCCGCTGGATCCAGTACCCCGGCTACAACGGCGGGTCCGACTGGGGCGGCGTGGCGGTCGATCCGGTCCGCGGCCTGATCATCGCCAACTACAACGACATGCCGAACTACAACCGCCTGGTCCCGCGCGCCGAGGCCGACGCCAAGGGCTGGTTCCCGCGCGGCGATCCGCGGGCGAAGTCGGAGGCCTCCGGCGCGGAAGGCGCCGGCGATCCCCAGGCCGGCGTGCCCTACGCCATCGACGTCAACGCCGGCTGGCGGATGGGCCTGACCAAGATGCTGTGCAAACAGCCGCCCTATGGCGGCATCCGCGCCATCGACCTGCGCACCGGCCGCACGGTCTGGGACCGGCCGCTCGGCACCGCGCGCAAGAACGGCCCGTTCGGCATCCCCTCCATGCTGCCGCTCGACATCGGCACGCCGAACAACGGCGGTTCGGTGGTGACCGCCGGGGGGCTGATCTTCATCGCCGCGGCCACCGACGACCTGATCCGGGCCATCGACATCCGCACCGGCGAGACCGTCTGGTCGGACGTCCTGCCGGCCGGCGGGCAGGCCTCGCCGATGGTCTATGAGCAGGACGGCCGGCAGTACCTGGTGATCATGGCGGGCGGCCATCACTTCATGGAGACGCCGGCCGGCGACCACGTCATCGCCTACGCCCTGCCGAACCCATGACGCCGTCCGTCATCTCCTGGGTGCCCTATTGCGGCGCGGGGCCGGCGCCCGCCGAATGGCTGGGTCGCTGGAACCTCGACCCTGTGGTCCTCGCGGCCCTCGCCCTGGCCTGCGCGGCCGCCGGGTTCGGGGCGCGGGGGCCCGGCCGGCGCTACGGCCTGGCCGCCTGCGCGGTGCTGACGGTCAGCTTCGTCTCGCCGCTCTGCGCGCTCAGCTCCGCCCTGTTCACGGCCCGCACGGTCCACCATCTGCTGCTGGTGGCGGTCGCCGCGCCGCTGATCGCCTGGAGCCTGCCGAGGTGGCGCAGCGGCCCGCTGGCCCTGACGACGGCCGTCCAGGCGGCGGTGTTCTGGGGCTGGCATGCGCCAGCCGCCTACGGCTGGGCGCTTTCCCATGACGGCGCCTACTGGCTCATGCAGGCCAGCCTGCTCGGCGCGGCGGTCTGGTTCTGGGGCGGCGTGCGCAACGCCCGGGCGCCGGCGGCGGTCGGGGCGCTGCTGGCGACCATGCTGCAGATGGGCCTGCTGGGAGCCCTGATCACCTTCGCCGGCCAGCCGCTCTACGCCCCCCATCTGGCCACCACGCTCGCCTGGGGGCTGTCGCCGCTCGAGGACCAGCAGGCCGCCGGCCTGATCATGTGGGCGCCGGCCGCCGGCTTCTATCTGGCCGCCGCCCTGGCCATCCTCGGCCGCCGGCTCGGCCCGCCGACCTCCGCCCGGGCCCGGACGGCATGATCGGCAGGCTGGTCGTCTACGTCCTGGAATGGGCCGCCGGCCACACCGAGGAAGGGCGCTACTCGCCGGTCGCCATCGTCTTCCACTGGACCATGGCCGCGCTGGCGATCTTCCAGCTCGGCTGGGGCTGGTGGATGGGACGGCTGCCGGTCGGCGGATCGAAGATCGCCGCCTACGATCTGCACTTCGCGGTCGGTGTGCTGATGCTGGTGCTGATCCTCGGCCGCACCGGCTGGCGCCTGCTGGCCCCCGGTCCGATCAACGACGCGGACAAGCCAGGGTGGGAGAGCGTCGCGGCCCATATCACCCACTATGTCTTCTATATCTGCCTGTTCGGCCTGCCGCTGTCGGGCTGGGCGATGATCTCCGCCACCGCCCGCGACCAGGACCTGACTCTGCTGGGACTGACGCCATGGCCGCTCCTGCCCCTCGGCGGCCTGTCGAACCGGCAGCTTTGGATCATCGAGGCCGCCGCCGAGTGGGTCCACTGGGGCCTGGTGGTCAGCCTCCTGCTGCTGATCCCGATCCACGTCGCGGGCGCCCTCAAGCACCAGTGGGTCGATCGGGACGACGTCCTGCACGGAATGCTGCCGATCCTGCCCCTGCCGACCCGGCGGCGGACGCGCTGGCAGCGGCGTTACCGGGCGGTGGAGAAGCGGGTCGCGTCTCTAGCCAGGCGGCTATGGCCATCATCTCTCGCTCGCTCAGGGGAGCGGCCGCGGCCGTCATGACGCCGCGCGGATCGTTGCGCCGCTCCACCGTCTTCCAGCGCCTGAGCTGCTCCAGGGGGTAGGCCGCGGGCTGGCCGGCAAGCGCGGGATTGGCCGCGCCCCCGCCCTCCCCGGCCGCGCCGTGGCAGTCGACGCAGGCGGCATAGGCGGCCGGCGGGGCCTTCATCGGGCCTGCTACGACGACCGGAACCGGCCGACCCGCATACCAGGCCGCCACGGCCCGCCGCTCGTCGTGGGTCAGCCGCCCGGCGATGCCGCCCATCACCTCGTCGGCGCGCAGCCCGCTGGCGTAATCCTCCATCTGCTTCTGCAGATAGCCGCTGTCGAGGCCGGCCAGCCGCGGGACGCTCGCGCCGTCGCCCTGCCCGGCCAGGCCATGACAGGTGAAGCAGGCGTTCGCCGCGCCCGCGCCGCCGCCGCTGAGCGCGACGAGTTCGCCGGTGGCCCCGAACGCTGCGCCGGTAGCGTCCGCGACGGGATGGCATCCGGTCAGACCGGCGGCGACCAGGATGAGAAGGGCGGCGCGCATCCTGGCCCAACACCGGCGAAGCTTCACGGTTCCGACCCACGGAACCGTGGCCGTGGCGAGGGATTACCTCCCCAAGGTTCGGCGGGCGCCCATGATCAGACATCGAGACGGGCGGACGGCAGGATGAGACGGCTGGCGGTGCTGATCTCGGTCCTGCTGTGCGGTTGCGCCGAAAAGGAGGGTCTTCCCCGGCAGATCGCCGGGGCCGACCCGGCGAAGGGGCTGGCGGCGATGGAACAGACGGGCTGCGCAAGCTGCCACGCGATCCCCGGCATCGACTGGCCGCGCGGCGCCGTGGGCGGGTCCCTGGCCGGGTTCGGCGCGCGTCCGCTGATCGCCGGCCGCCTGCCCAACCGGCCGGACCTGCTGATCCAGTGGGTGCGCGACGCGCCGTCGCTGGCGCCCCGGACCGCCATGCCGGCCATGCCGCTCACGCCCGCCCAAGCCGGCGATGTGGCGGCCTACCTCTACACGCT
>JAEYTM010000111.1 GCA_023434015.1 Pseudomonadota bacterium
CGTTAGCGCGGCGCAAGGCGGCTGCGGCCTAACCCGTGCCGGACCCGCGCTGGAAGCTTTCCACCAGGCTGCCTGCGACCAGGCGCCAGCCGTCGACCAGGACGAAGAAGATCAGCTTGAAGGGCAGGGAGACCACCACCGGGGGCAGCATCATCATCCCCATGCTCATCAGCACGCTGGCCACCACCAGGTCGATCACCAGGAACGGCACGAACAGCAGGAAGCCGATTTCGAAGGCGCGCTTGAGCTCCGAGATCATGAAGGCCGGGGTGACCACGCGCAGCGGGGTGTCGGCCATGGTCGCCGGCCGCTCGATCCGCGACAGGCGGACGAACAGCGCCAGGTCCTCGCGGTCGACCTGTGACAGCATGAAGGTCTTCACCGGCGCGCTGGCCGCGTCGAACGCCTGCGACAGCTCGATCTGCTGGTCCATCAGCGGCTTAATGCCGTCGTCGTAGGACCGCTGCAGGGTCGGGCCCATGACGATGGCGGTGAGGAACAGGGCCAGCGAGATGATCACCGCATTGGGCGGGCTCTGCTGCAGCCCCAGCGCCGTGCGCAGCAGCGACAGCACCACCACGATCCGCACGAAGGAGGTGGTCATGATGACGATGGACGGCGCCAGCGACAGGATGGTCAGCAGGCCCATCAGCTGCACGACCCGCTCGGTCAGGCCGGCGCCGGAGCCAAGGTCGATGTTCACCGCCTGGGCGACGGCCGCGGCCGGGAAGACCAGGCTGCCGACGGTGATCAGCGCGGCGAGGATGGCCGCACGACGCCAGTCCTCGGCCGGAAGGGCCGCCACCGTCCGGAGAAGCTCCCGCATCAGGCGGCGTCCCCGGGGCTGACCTTGTCCGAGACCACCCGGCCTTCGCCGAGCAGCAGCAGCTTCTCCTCGCCGTCGCAGGACACCAGCACCAGCCGGCGGGTCGGATCGAGCACCAGGCTCTCCACCACCGTAAGGCGTCGTTCCTTGCGGGGACCGGAAAAGCGGGCGATGGCGTCGGGACCGAACCGGCGCAGGCCGACAGCGGCGAGGCCGACCAGCCCCAAAGTCAGGGCGAGCGCGAAGACCGCGCGGGCGAAATCGGCTAGGTCCATGGTGTCGCTTCTGCGGCGGGCCTCTGTTCATGGCATCAGCCGGCGAGTCGCTTAAGCAGCGATTAACCCTGTTTATTCACCCTGCCGGCCCATGGATCTGGCCAACATTCCGCTCTTCGCCATGCTGCGCGGCCGGCTGGGTCACCTCTCCGAGCGCCAGCGGGTGATCTCCGAGAACGTCGCCAACGCCAGCACCGCCGGCTACACGCCGCGCGACCTGAAGCCCTACGTCTTCGCCTCCCAGGTGCAGGCGGCCCGGGCCTCGGCCCAGGCGACCACCCAGCCGGGCCACATGGTGGCGGCCGGGGCCCAGCGCCTCCAAGCGGCCGGCGGCGCACGGCCAGTCCGGGCGCCAGGCTCCCAGACCACGCTCGACGGCAATTCGGTGGTGCTGGAGGAGGAGATGATGAAGATGAGCGAGGCGCGCATGAACTACGACGCCGCCATCGGCTTCTACCAGAAATCCATGGGCCTTCTGCGCATGGCGGCCCGTCCGCCCGGCCGCGGCTAGGGGAGGGCAGGATGGCCGACGTCAGATCCACGCCCGGCATCGCCCAGGCGGTCGCCGCCTCCGCCCTTCGCGCCCAGCAGGCGCGGATGCGGATCATCGCCGAGAACCTGGCCAACGCCAGCTCGACCGCCCGCACCCCGGGCGGGGAGCCCTATCGCCGCCAGGCGCCGGTGTTCGAGGCGACCCGCCTGCCCAACGGCGCCACCGGCGTGAAGATGGCGCGCGTGCAGGGCGACCAGAGCGCCTTCCGCAGCGAGTATGAGCCGGGCAACCCGGCGGCCGGTCCCGACGGCTATGTCAGCCTGCCGAACGTCAATTCGCTGGTCGAGGCGCTGGACATGCGTGAAGCCCAGCGGGCCTACGAGGCCAACCTGAACGTCATCGAGACGGCGCGCGCGATGGAAATGCGCACCCTCGACCTCCTGAAGAAATAACCGGGCCCGCAGATCATGATCACCGCGCTCGCCGCCGCCAAGGCCTACGCCGCGACCCAGAAGACCGCGACGATCGACCCCGGCCTGGGCGGGACGGCGCCGGCCGCCGGCGGCGGCTTCGCCGACGTGCTGAAGGCGGCGATGACCGACGCCCTGAAGACCTCGCGCCACGCGGAGTCCCAGATGGCCGCCCAGGTGCAGGGCCGGGCCGAACTGATCGACGTGGTGACCTCGATCTCCGCCGCCGAGGCCAGCCTGGAGACGGTGATGGCCGTGCGCGACCAGGTGATCAACGCCTACCAGGAAATCATGCGGATGCCGATCTGACGGCGCTCCGCACGATCCCTCAGCTCTCCGCCTATTTGATCACCGCGCAGGCGATCCGCGCGCCGGCGCCGCCGATCGGCTGGGTGCTGTGGTCGTCGGCGCTGGCGTGGATGACCACCGCCGAGCCGTCCCCATCGATCAGCGCCGGACGGCCGCCCGCGCCGCGCAACGACACCAGGGTGGTGAAGAACTCGCCCGCCGCCCCGCCGTGCATGTCGGCATAGAGGTTCGGCAGGTCGCCCATCTCATTGGCCCGCGGGTTCAGCAGGCCGTGCACCGCATCGGCGGCGCCGTGCACGTGCGGCCCGGCGCTGGTGAAGTCGGACTTCGAGCAGTCGCCGACCGCATGGAAGTGCAGGCCGTGCCAGCCCGGCGGCAGGCCCTGGGCCTCGATGCGCATCAGGACGCCCTTGGGCGCCTCCGTCAGGGTCACCTTGCCCACGCCGGCGCCGACGGCGTTCTTCAGCTCCGCCGTCGCCGTGGTCGTCTGGGCCTGCGCGGCGCCGGCGAGCAGCATGGCCGCGGCGGCGGCGATGGTCAGGGCGGTCTTCATCAGGTCTACTCCGTAAGTCCGTGAGGCTGGGCCAATCCGTATCAACGCACGAAGCCGCCCCTGGTCCCCGGTGACCGAAAGGTCGGCAATTTCTGCCGGCCGCGTTAACGAAAGTAGCCGTTCGTTAACCACGCCCGCAGATGCTCGGAAGCACCGAAACTCATCGATTCCCTGCTGCTTCCGCGAGGCCACCCATGAACGGCGCCGAGGTTCTGGACGTCGGCCGCGACGCCATCTGGCTGACCATCCAGCTATCGGCGCCTGTGCTGATCGTCGGGCTGGTGGTCGGTGTCGGCATCGGCCTGCTGCAGGCCCTGACACAAGTCCAGGAGGCGACCCTGGTCTATGCGCCCAAGATCGTCGCCGTCTTCGTCTCCCTGCTCATCTTCCTGCCGCTGATGGGCGCGCTGATGAGCGGCTTCATGCGAAGCATCGCCGCCCGCATCGCGGCGATGTAGGCGGGCGGCGGCCGCCAGCCCGTGGAATCCTACGCCACAGCCCAGCAGGTGTTCGCCGGCGGCCTGGTCTTCGCCCGGCTGGCGGCGATCGTCATGCTGATCCCCGGCATTGGCGAGACCTTCATCCCGCCGCGCATCCGTCTGGCCTTCGCCTTCGCCATGGCCCTGGCGATCATCCCGGTGGTCAGCGGCGGCATCCCGCCGATCCCGGCTCAGGTGAGCGGTGTCGCCGGGGCGGTGATCAAGGAGGTGCTGATCGGCCTGATGATCGGCGCGATCCTGCGGCTGTTCATGGCTTCGCTATCGACGGCCGGCGAGATCATCTCGCTGCAGACCACCCTGTCCTTCGCCCAGACCGCCAACCCCACCCAGGCCCAGCCATCGACGACCCTGTCGACCTTCCTTGGCCTGCTCGGCGTGACCCTGATCATGACGACGGACCTGCACCACCTGTTCCTCAGCGCGATCGTCCGCTCCTACGCCCTGTTCCCGTTCAGCCGGGCCGTGCAGGTGGAGGACGCGGGCCTGCTGGCCGTCCAGACGGTCGGGAAGTCCTTCGCCCTCGGCCTGCAACTCGCCGCGCCGGTGGTGGTCTTCTCGCTGGTCTTGAACGTCGCCACCGGCCTGGTCGGGCGGGTGATGCCGCAGTTCCAGGTGTTCTTCGTCGCCACCCCGCTGATGGTGCTGATGGGCCTGTCCGTCTTCGCCCTCAGCCTCGGGACCATCGGCATGATCTGGGTGGATCGCTACCGCGAACTGCTCGTGGTTTTCGGCTAGCCCATGGCCGAGGAAAACGACGCCGCCTCGAAGACAGAGGAGCCGACACCCCGGAAGCTTGAACAGGCCCGGCAGAAAGGGGACGTGGTCAAGACCCAGGACCTCGGCGGCCTGGCCTCGCTGGCGGGGGCGGCGACGGTGATCGCCATCGCCGGTGGCTGGCTGTCGCAGAACGCCGCCTTCGCGCTGCTGCCGTTCCTGGCCCATCCGGAGGACATGTCGCTGGAGAACGGCGGGGCGGTGCAGGTGGCGCGCCAGGCGATGCTGGCCAGCGCCCCGATCCTGGCGATGGTCGGGCTGGCGGCGGCGGCGGCCGGGGCGGCCGGCCACCTGATTCAGACCGGGCTGATGTTCACCCCCGAGAAGCTGAAGATGGACCCGAAGAAGGTCTCGCCGCTGGCCGGCTTCAAGCGGCTGTTCAGCCTGGATTCGTTCGTCCAGTTCCTGAAGTCGGTGGTGAAGATCCTGCTCACCGCGGCCATCGCCTGGTGGGTGCTCAAGCCGTTCCTGCCCCAGCTCAGCAACCTCCCGGCGATGGACCCGGCGGCCATGCTGCCGTTCTCCGCCGACATCCTGCGGCGGCTGGTGTTCGCGGTGGCCGCCCTGCTGCTGGCCATCGCCGGGGCCGACTGGATGTGGCAGCGCCAGCGCTTCATGAAGCGCATGCGGATGACCAAGGAGGAGCTCAAGGAGGACTTCAAGCAGTCCGAGGGCGACCCCCATGTGAAGGCCCGCCAGAAGCAGCTTCGCCACCAGCGCGCCCGGCGGCGGATGATGCAGGCGGTGCCGGAAGCGACCGTTGTGCTGATGAACCCGACCCACTACGCGGTCGCCCTGAAGTACGAGGCGGGGGACAGCGGCGCGCCCCTGTGCGTCGCCAAGGGCCTCGACAGCCTGGCTTTGAAGATCCGCGCCGTGGCCGAGGAGGCCGGCGTGCCGGTGATCGAGGACGCGCCGCTGGCGCGGGCGCTCTACGCCGCGGTCGAGATCGACGACGTCATCCCGCCCGCCCACTACGAAGCGGTGGCGCGGATCATCGGGTTCATCCTCGGCGCCGGACGCCGTGCGGCGGCGCGGGGGCTGTGAGAGAATGAAGGTGACTGATTCGTCGGGCGGTTCCGCCCAACCCAAGGAGGCGCTGTCGCTCGCCATGGCGGAGCCGGTGTCCAGAGGCGCGCGCCGGGTCGATCCGCTGACGGCGGCGGCGGTGGCGTTCTTCGTTCTGGCGGTGGGCGCGACCGGCTGGGTGGCGGTCAACGCCGGTCCGGTGACCACGGCGACCCTGATGGTGCTGATCGGCCTCGCGGGCGTCGCCTGCCTCGGCCTCTTCGCCCTGCGCGGCGGCGGCGAGCCGGTGAACGAAGCCGAGCCCGGCGCCGACAAGCTGATCGAGGCGCTCTCCGAGCCCGCCGCCATCGCCGCGCCGGACGGGCGCCTGCAGGCCGCCAACGCCGCCTGGAAGACGGTGTTCGGCGCGGCCGCCCGCCTGCCCAAGAGCGGCACCTCAGCCTCAAGCCTGTTCGGAGCCTTCAAGATCGCCCGGCGCGGCGACGTCGGGCGCGCCTCGATCCGCACCAATGGGACGGAGCACGAGGCGGTCGTCTCTCCGCTCGGGCCGCGCCGTTTCCTCGTGCGGCTCGGCGGCCACGGTCCCGGCGCCCTGGCGCTGCCGACCGCGGCCCTGGAGGTGATCACCGCCTTTTCCACCGCCTCCAGTCCGCCGCCGAAGGTGCTGGAC
>JAEYTM010000114.1 GCA_023434015.1 Pseudomonadota bacterium
CCGCCGCGGCCGTAGGCGGCGGGACCGGGGACGGCGCCGGCGCTGGCGGGGCCGGCCCTGGCGCGCATGCCGTCAAACGCCAGGATCGAGCCGCCCCCGGCCGCGACGGTCTCGACATCCAGCATCGGACTGCGCAGCCTCACCCCGGCCACCCGGGCCAGGTCGCGGCGTTCCAGCCGCCCGGCGAAACGGCAGACGTCCGTGGAGGTGCCGCCCATGTCGAAGCCGAGGACCGCGTCCGCCTCGGCCGACGCCGCCGTCCGGGCCACGCCGACCACGCCGCCGGCAGGGCCTGAAACGACCGCATCGCGGCCGCGGAACGCTTCGGCGCGGACCAGGCCGCCGGCCGAGGTCATGAAGTAGAGCGGCGCCCCGCCGACCGCGTCCGCGACCCGGCGCACATAGGTGTGCAGCGCCGGGGTCAGATAGGCGTCGGCGACCGTCGTCTCCGCCCGCGGGACGAACCGCGGCAGGGGCGAGACCTCGTGGCTGAGGGCGACGAAACCGAAACCGGCTTCGCGGGCCAGTTCGCCGGCGGCGATCTCGTGCGTCGGATTGAGGTCGGAATGCAGGAAGGCGATGGCGGCCGACTCATAGCCCGCCTCGACCGCCGCCCTCAGGGCGTGCCGCAGAGCCTCGCGGTCCAAGGGCCGCACGACGGCGCCGTCGGCGGCGAGCCGCGCGGCCGCCTCGACCGTCCCGGCGTAGAGCGGCGCCGGGCGCTGGATGTGCAGGGCGAAGAGGTCCGGCCGCGACTGGTCGCCGATCACCAGGGCGTCGGCGAATCCCTCGGTGGTGACGAACAGGGTCCGGGCCCCGGTCCGCTCCAGCAGGGCGTTGGTGGCGACGGTGGCGCCCATCCGGATCGCCTCGACCCGTGCGGCGGGGAAGGGGGCGCCGTCCGGGACCCGCAGCACCCGGCGCATGGCCTCCACGGCCGCGTCGGCATAGGCCGGTGAGGTGGAGAGCAGCTTCAGGGAGACTTCCGCGCCGTCCGCCGCCCGGCCGATCACGTCGGTGAAGGTTCCGCCGCGGTCGATCCAGAAACGCCAGCCCATGTCCAAAACTTAACACTCCGAACGATTGTCATGGCGCGGCCACAGTCTTAAGGCTTTCGATTACTCCGATGAGCTTCTGGCGCAACATTGCAGGGCTGGCGGTCCGCAACCTCGACGAGGCGGAATGCCCCGACTGTCCGCCCGGCCTGCCGGGCGAGGATCCCGCCTTCTCCACGGCGGTGACGGCGCTCGGCGCCAAGCTCGCCAAGGCCGACGGCGACGCCCACGCCGACGAGTACGAAGCCTTCTCCGAAGTGTTCCAGCCTGAACCGGCCAGCCAGGGCAATGTGCGCCGGCTCTACCAGCTGGCCCGCCAGACCACCCGTGGCTTCGAGAGCTACGCGCGGCGGCTGGCCAAGCGCTATCGGCATTGCCCGCAGATCCTCGAGGATGTCCTGGACGGCCTGTTCTATGTGGCGACGTCCGACGGGGCCGTGACCGCCGACGAGCTGGCCTATCTGCAACGGGTCTCGGAGCTGTTCGGCCAGAGCCCGCTGGTGTTCCGGCGCCTGAAGGCGACCCACCTGGGCGCGCGCGCGGACGATCCCTATGTGGTGCTGGGGGTGGCCCACGACGCCCCGGAAGTCGAGATTCGCGCGGCGTGGAAGGCGCAGCTCTCGGAAGCTCATCCCGACCGGGCCCGCGGGCGAGGCCTGCCGAGCGAGTTCATCGAGGTCGCAGAGGCCAAGGCGGCCTCGATCAATGCCGCATTTGACGCCGTCATGCGCGAACGCCGCACACTGGCGCTCGAAGGCGTGGCATAATTGCGCCGCAAGTTCCTGCCACCGATGGCCGGTTGACGTCGGGGACCCTAACCCCGACATAATTCGTTAGCCCCCCGGAGCATGAGGGGGCGATGAGGAACACGATGGTGAAAGAGTTCGCCGTTCGGCAGGGATCCGCCCTCCGCAGCCTGGCCGCCTTCGGAGGCAGCTTGGCGACCGCGGCCGCCGTTGTGGTGGGCGCGGTGCTGGCGGTGTTCTTCGCGGCGAGCGTGGCCCTCATCGCCATCATGGCCAGCGCCCTGCTGGCCTTCGCGGGCCTGGCCCTGCGCGCCCGGCGCACCGCCCGCCGCCGCCGCGCCGACAACGGCGTGATCGAGGCCCGTCACCTCGGCGGTCACCACTGGGTGGCCTACGGCTGGAACGAACGCTCCTAAGTCGCCGTCCCGAACGCCGCCGTCCCGAACGTCGGGACAATGGCGGGAAATAAGCCGAACGCTGCTACTTGATGGCCCGGCCTTCCGGCCCTAGCGTCCTGCCCAACGATAAGAACCGGGGGGAGAGGGCGTGATCGGTGTCATCGCGACGCTACGCATCCAGGACGGCAAGGCGCAGGCGTTCGAGGACGCCTTCCGTGACCTGACCGCGCAGGTGAAGGCCAACGAGCCGGGGTGCCTGTCCTACCAGCTCACCCGCAGCCGGACCGATCCCAACACCTACAAGGTCCTGGAGCTCTACAAGGACCAGGCGGCGGTCAGCCTGCATGGCGAGACGCCCTATTTCCGCGAGGCCGGGCCGAAGCTCGGCGCCACGCTCGCGGCCATCCCGGACATCGAATACCTCGACGCGGTCGAGTAGGGGCGCCTCATGAACATCCGTATTTCCGCCGCTGTCGCGGCCGCGGCGCTGTGCGCCATCTTCGCCGGAACCTCGCAGGCCGCCCCGAAGGAGCCGCCGCCGCCCTGGGCCTATGTGCTGGGCGCGCCGGCGCCGCGCAAGCCGGAGCCGGCCGGTACGGTCCACCGGGCGCCGGGCAGCCCCGTCGCCATGACCCGCGCCCAGGTCGGCGACCGGTTCAACATCCCCGACTGGCGGCCCGGCGGCCACCCGGCGATGCCGCCGGCGGTCAAGAACGGACGCCGGCCCGACCTGATGGGCTGCGGCTACTGCCACATGCCGGACGGCCAGGGGCGGCCGGAAAACGCCGCCCTGGCAGGCCTGCCGGCGCGCTACATCATCCAGCAGACCGCCGAGATCAAGGCCGGCCGCCGCAGGCCCGCGGTCAGCGGCATGGGTCCGCAGGAAGCCATGATCCAGATGGCCCAGCTCGCCACCCCGGCCGAGGTGGCGCAGGCGGCCGCCTATTTCTCCAAGCTGAAGATGCGGCCCCCCATCCGGGTGGTGGAAAGCACCACGGCGCCCAAGACCCACCTGGCCGGCCGCGGCCTGCTGGCGGCCAACGCCGACGGCGCCACCGAGCCCCTGGGCCAGCGGATCATCGAGGTGCCCGAGAACGAGGAACTGGCCGAGCTGCGCGACGCCAACTCCGGCTATGTGGCCTATGTGCCGGTGGGCAGCATCGCCCGCGGCGAGGCGCTGGTGAAGCGCGGCGGGCGCGGGCGGACGGTGGCCTGCGTGCAGTGCCACGGCTCCACCCTGAAGGGCGCCGGGCTGGTTCCGCCGCTGGCCGGCCGTTCGCCGAGCTATCTGGTCCGTCAGCTCTACGACATGCAGGCCGGCACGCGCCGGGGGGCGAGCATGGCGCAGATGCGGCCGGTGGTGGCCAAGCTGACGGTGGCCGAGATGGTCGACATCGCCGCCTATGTGTCGTCGCGCCAGCCCTAGCCGGGTTCAGAGCCGTCGGGGGATGACCACCGGCAGGGTCTCGTAGCCCTTCACGAAGGACGAACAGACCCGCTTCGGCGCCCCCGTGACCTCGATCGTCGGGAAGCGTTTGAGGATCTCCTCCCAGACGACCCGGAGCTGCAGCTCGGCCAGGCGGTTGCCGACGCAGCGGTGGATGCCGAAGCCGAACGACAGGTGCTGGCGCACCCTCGGCCGCTCGATCCAGTAGTCGTTGGGCCGCTCGATCACCGTGTCGTCGCGGTTGCCGGAGACGTACCACATGGCCACCTTGTCGCCGGCGCGGATGGTCTTGCCGCCCAGTTCGACGTCGCGGGTGGCCCGGCGGCGCATGTAGGCCAGGGGCGTCTGCCAGCGGATGGTCTCCGAGACCATCGACGGGATCAGTTCGGGCGAGGCCTTCAGCCGGGCGTACTGGTCGGGGAATTCGTTCAGCGCCAGGACCGAGCCAGTGATGGTGTTGCGGGTGGTGTCGTTGCCGCCGACGATCAGCAGGATCAGGTTGCCGAGGTACTCCATGCGGTCCATGTCCCGCGTCGCCTCGCCGTGGGCGAGCATGGAGATCAGGTCCGGCTGCGGCGGGGCGTTCACCCGCTCGTTCCACAGGCGCATGAAGTAGTCGACGCACTCGAACAGCTCCTGCCGCCGCTCGGCGTCGGCGACGGCCGGATCGGTGGAGCTGAACAGGCCCGAATTCGGCGCTGCGGTGGCCACGTCCGACCAGCGGGTCAGCTTGCGCCGGTCCTCCCACGGGAAGTCGAACAGGGTGGCCAGGGTCATGGTGGTCAGCTCGATCGACACCTTGTCGACCCAGTCGAACGCCTCGCCGATCGGGCAGGTGTCGAGGATCACCGCCGCGCGTTCGCGGATGACCGGTTCGAGCCGCGCCAGGTTGGGCCCGGCGACGATGGGGCTCACCGTCTTGCGCTGGATGTCGTGCTTGGGCGGGTCCATGGCGATGAACATCGGCAGGGTGAAGTCTTCCGCCGGATCGGGCAGGACGATGGTCGGCTGGGAGGAGAAGGCCTCGTGGTCGGTGTCCACCGCCATGATGTCGTTGTAGCGAGTGACCGACCAGTAGCCGCCGACCTCCTCGACATCGGAGACCGCCCAATGGACCGGATCCTCCGCGCGAAGCCGCTCGAAGTAGGGCCACATGGTGTCGGTGCGGAACAGCTCCGGATCGCCCGGATTGATCTCGTCCAGTGGCATGGAGAAGGCGGCCTCGCGCGCCGCGCGTTTCAGGTCGATCGAACCGTCGTCCAAGGCCGCGTCCTCCGTCGAGGGCTGGGTTACCGCCGTTCAGGAACAATGGGCCGGAACCGCGGCTTCGCAAAGCGCGGTTTTCCGACGGCTCAGCCGGGGGGGCGCAGCAGGGTGCGGAGCTTGGCGGCGAGATCCTTCTCGCGGAACGGCTTGCGCAGGATTCCGTCCTCGCCGGCGTTGGTCAGGACGTCGGTGTCGGCGTAGCCGGTGAGGAACAGGATCGGCACCTCGGGCCGCCGGGCGCGCACCTCGCGGGCGACCTCGGCGCCGTTCATGCCCGGCATGGCGAAGTCCAGCAGCAGGGCGTTGATCTCCATCGAACCGTCGAGCAGGTCGAGCGCCGCCCCGCCGCTGCCGGCCTCGACGACGTGGTAGCCGAGCTCGGTCAGCATGCCGGCGGTCACCTCGCGCACGGCGCTGTCGTCGTCGACCACCAGCACCCGGGCGTCCTTGGGCGAGGCGTCGGGCGCCTCTCCCGCCGGTTCGGGGAGGGCGGTAGGGCTGACGTCGGCGCGCGGGAGATAGACCCTCACCGAGGTGCCGACGCCCGGCGCGCTGTCGATGGCGACGCCGCCGCCCGACTGCTTGGCCAGGCCGTACACCTGGCTGAGGCCGAGGCCGGAGCCCTTGCCGACCTCCTTGGTGGTGAAGAAGGGCTCGAAGACCTTGGCGAGCACCTCCGGAGTCATGCCCTCGCCCGTGTCGCTGACCGCGATCATGACATGCTCGCCGGCCGGCGGCGCCTCGGTGCGCGCGGGCTCGCCGAGGACGACATTGGCGGTCTCGATCCGCAGGTGGCCGCCGACGGCCATGGCGTCGCGCGCGTTGATGGCGAGGTTGAGGATCACCAGTTCGATCTGGGTCGGGTCGATCATCGCCGGCCAGAGGGCCGCATCGAACACCGTCTCCAGGCGCACCGAGCCGCCCATTGTGCTCTGCAGCAGGTCGTGCATGCCGCGCACGGTCTCGTTCAGGTCGACGGCGCGGGGGGCCAGGGCCTGGCGGCGGGAGAAGGCCAGCATCTGGGCGGTGAGCTGGGCGCCGCGCTCGGCGGCCTGGGCCATCATCTCCAGGCGGCGGGTCATCGCCGGGTCGGCCGGGGCCTTCTGCATCTGGCGGATATTGCCCAGCACCACCATCAGCAGGTTGTTGAAGTCGTGGGCGACGCCCGAGGTGAGCTGGCCTACCGCCTCCAGGCGCTGGGCCTGGCGCAGGGCGGATTCGATGCGCTCGCGCTCGGCGATCTGGTCGGCGAGCTGGCGGTTGGCGGCCTCGAGCTCGCCGGTGCGTTCCTCGACCCGGCGTTCAAGCAGTTCCTCCGCCGCCTGCTGCTCGGTGACGTCGGTGTTGGTGCCGAACCAGCCGGTTATGCGCTGGTCGGCGTCGCGGAACGGGCTGGCGCGCGACAGGAACCAGCGGTACTCGCCGTCCGTCCCGCGGATCGGGAACAGCTCCTCCCAGGGCTCGCCCGTGCGGACGGCGGCCTGGAAGCTCTCCCGTGCGCGGCCGATGTGCTCCGAGGGGATAAGGCCGGCGGCGCCGGACTCGCGCATCCGTTCGGGCGTCACGCCGGTGTAGTCGTACCAGCGGCGATTGTACCAGCTGACCTTGCCGTCGGCGTCGGCGATCCAGGCGAGCTGGGGGATCGTCTCGGCCAGGGTGCGGAAACGTTCCTCCGCCAGCTTCATGGCCTCGATGCGGTCGCGGGCCTCGTACTGGCGGCGGCGACCGCGCAGGGCGGTCTCGACGACGCTGACCAGGGTGGTCGGGTGGAACGGACGCTCCAGGAAGGTGACGTTGCCCAGCGCGGCGCTCAGCCGGCTGGCGGCGGGGTTGCGCTCCAGGCCGGCGCCGCGGTGGGCGAGCAGAACGATGGGCAGGTCCGACCAGGGCGGCTGGTCTTCGATCCAGCCGACCAGGGCCGCGTAGCCGGCGCCCTGTACGGCCTCCTCGACCATCAGCGCCACGCCGGCGCCCTGGTCGAGCTCGCCGCGCAGCCGCTGCAGGTCTTCGCACACCGTCACCGGATAGCCGCCCTGATCGAGGATGGCGGCGGCGATCGCCGCGTCCCGCCCCTTGGGGGCGACGATCAGCACCCTCTCGGCCTCCGGCGCCGGCGGGCGCGTCATCTGGACGGCTCTCCCATCAGCCTGGCGCTCTCGCCGACGAAGTCGGGCACGCCGCGCAGCACGCCCTGGAAGCCGTTCAGCGGCGCGCCGACCGCCAGACCGGTCTCGTCGTTGATGTCGAACTCGCGGATGGTCTTCTCGTGCCGGCCGGCGCGCTTCTTGATCACCGACATGGCCCGGCGGACATGGCCGGCGGCCTCGAAGTAGCGCAGCAGCAGCACGGTGTCGGCCAGGTAGGTGACGTCCACGGGGGCCTTCATGTCCCCGACCAGGCCGTGCTGGGCGACAGTCAGGAAGGTGGTCGCGCCCTGGCGGTTGAGATACTGCAGCAGCTCGTGGATGTGCAGGGTGAGGAACTTCTCCTCGGGCATGGCCGCCTGGTAGCCGTTCAGGCTGTCGATGATCACCGTGCTGATGCCGCCGGCGGCGACGCAGTGGCGAACCTTGGCGGTGAACTCGCCGGGGGACAGCTCCGCGGCGTCGATCTGCTGCACCAGCAGCTCCTCCCGCGCGACCATGCCCTCGATGTCGATGCCGAAGGGCTTCAGGCGCGCATGCAGCAGGCCCAGCTCCTCGTCGAAGACGAACAGGGCGGCCCGCTCGCCGCGCTTCACGGCCGCGAGGGCGAAGTAGACCGCCAGCAGCGACTTGCCGGTGCCGGCCGGTCCCAGGATCAGGCAGCTCGAACCGCGCTCGACCCCGCCGCCCAGCAGGTCGTCCAGCCCGGGCACGCCGCTGGCGCAGGGGGCGCGGGGGAAGCTGGTTTTGTGCTCCGACGACACCAGCCGGGGATAGACCTCCAGGCCGCCGGTCTTGATCGTGAAGTCGTGGAAGCCGCCGCGGAAGCGCCGCGCGCGGTACTTGATGACCCGCACCCGGCGCCGCTCGGCGCCGTATTCGGGGGCCAGCTCCTCCAGCCGGATGACGCCGTGGGCGACGCTGTGCACGGTCTTGTCGAGCGTGTCGGTGGTCAGGTCGTCAAGCAGCAGGACGGTGGCCCCGTGCCGGGCGAAGTAGTGCTTCAGGGCCAGCACCTGCCGCCGGTAGCGCAGCGAGCTCTGGGCCAGCAGGCGGATCTCCGACAGGCTGTCGATCACCACCCGCGCGGGCCGCGTCCGCTCGACGGCGTCGAAGATCAGCCGGGTGGTTTCTCCGAGCTCAAGGTCGGAGGAATAGAGCAGGCTCTGCTGCTGCTGTTCGTCGAGCAGGCTTTCGGGCGGGACGAGTTCGAAGATATCGACGCCCTCCAGATCCCAGCCGTGGGAGCGGGCGGTGTCGCGCAGCTCCGCCTCGGTTTCCGAAAGGCTGACATAGAGGGTGCGCTCGCCGCGCCTCGCCCCGGCGCGCAGGAAGCCGAGGGCGGTGGTGGTCTTGCCGGTGCCGGGGCTGCCTTCGAGAAGGTAGACGCGGTCGCGCGCCAGCCCGCCGCCCAGAATGTCGTCAAGGCCCTCCACGTCGGTGGAGGCCTGGTCTTCAAACCCTGTCGACTCCATCGATCCCCTCTCGCGGCTCCGGCTGATCTACGCGCAGCCCCCTCGCCCAGATTGCAAAGCGCGCGAAAAGCTGCGCCGTTCCTGGCCCGGAAGCGGTAAAGTGACGCTTGTTCGGCGAACGGCGGGTGGGGTCAGCGGCGCTCCAGCACCCGGAAGGTGAACGGGTGCTCGTCCACCTCCGAGGCCTCGTGGCGCTCGGATCGAACCTCGCGCCAGCGGCTCTCGTCGATCGGCGACAGGACGACGTCGCCGGCCACCTCGGCGTCGACCTCGGTCAGGTAGAGGCGCCGGGCCTTCTGCAGCGCGAGTTCGAACAGCGAGGCCCCGCCGATCACGCAGATCTCGTCGGCGCCGTCCTCCTCGGCCTGTTCGCGCCCGATGGAGACGGCCTCCTGGAAGGTGTCGCAGACCACGGCGCCCTGCGGCTCGAATGAGCCGTCCCGGCTGAGCACGATGTTGAGCCGGCCGACGAGCGGCTTCTTCGGCAGGCTGTCCCAGGTCTTGCGGCCCATGATCACCGGCTTGCCCATGGTGACGGCGCGGAAGATGGCGAGGTCGGACTTCAGCCGCCAGGGCAGGCCGCCGTCGCGTCCGATGACGCCATTGCGGGCGCGGGCGATGGGACCGGCGGAGAGGATCGGAGTGGACATGGGCCTGTCTTAGCCGCGCCTGCCGATCACTGCACGGCCCGGGTGGTCAAGCCGCGGGCTCCAGCCAGGACAGCCATTTGCGGCGTACCGCGGCGTCCGGGTCGATCCCATGGCGGCGGCAGTACAGCAGCAGCATGCAGAGCACATCGGCGGCCTCGTCGGCGCGGGCCTGTTCGGTGGCCTCGCCGCGCCCGCGGCCGGACAGGCGCAGGTGCGCCTGGGACAGTTCGCCCAGTTCCTCCTGCAGCTTCAGCAGGAACCAGTCGTCGTCGCGCGCGATGGCGTATTTGCCGGCGTAGATGTCGGAGATTTCGGCCGCGGCCTCGGAGATTTCAGCGAGGGTCAGGCTCATGGTCGGCCTCAGACGGCGATGGGCGC
The DNA here is from genome assembly GCA_023434015.1 of Pseudomonadota bacterium. Lineage (GTDB taxonomy): Bacteria > Pseudomonadota > Alphaproteobacteria > Caulobacterales > Caulobacteraceae > Phenylobacterium. Next base: position 9,560 of record JAEYTM010000114.1, read on the forward strand.
CGGGATGGCCGGGTGGCTCTGATAGCCTTCCAGGGCGAAGTCCTCGAACTCGAAGGCGAACAGGTCGTCCTTGTCGGCGATCCTCATCGTCGGCAGCGGCATGGGTTCGCGGGACAGCTGCAGCCGGGCCTGGTCGAGGTGATTCAGATAGAGGTGGGCGTCGCCCAGCGTATGCACGAACTCGCCGGGCTGAAGGCCGGTGACCCTGGCCATCATCTGGGTCAGCAGGGCGTAGCTGGCGATGTTGAACGGCACGCCCAGGAAGACGTCGGCCGAGCGCTGGTAGAGCTGGCAGGACAGCTTTCCGTCAGCGACGAAGAACTGGAAGAGGCAGTGGCAGGGCGGCAGGGCCATGTCCTCGACATCGGCCGGATTCCAGGCCGAGACGATGTGCCGGCGGCTGTCGGGGTTCGTCTTCAGACTTTCGACCACCGCCGCGATCTGGTCGATCACCCGGCCGTCGGGAGCGGCCCAGGAGCGCCACTGCTTGCCGTAGACCGGGCCGAGCTCGCCGGCGTCGTCGGCCCATTCGTCCCAGATCGAAACGCCGCGTTCCTGCAGCCAGCGGACATTGGTGTCGCCGCGAAGGAACCACAGCAGTTCGAGGATGATCGACTTGCGATGCAGCTTCTTGGTGGTCAGCAGCGGGAAGCCCTGGGCCAGGTCGAAGCGCATCTGACGGCCGAATACGCCCAGCGTGCCGACGCCGGTGCGGTCGCCGCGCCTGACCCCGTTCCGCAGGATGTCTTCCAGCAGGGCGAGGTACTGCCGCTCGGGATGATCGGCGGCGGCTTCATAGCGCGGGGCGAAGGCGACCTGAGCGTTCATGAGGTTTCAAGGTCGCCCAACAACCGATTCGGAAACAGCCGAATTCACGGCTCGTCCACAGTCGGATCCGTCAACCGCCAAAGCCGCCCTCGTCGAGGAAGGCCTGTTCCTCGGCCGTGGTCGTGCGGCCCAGGGCGGGGTTGCGGTGCGGGAAGCGGCCGAAGCGGACGATGATGTCGCGGTGGACTTCGGCCCACCTCAGGGTTTCGGGATCGTCCAGTTCGGCGGCGATGGCCAGGGCGTAGTCCTGGTCCGCCAGGTCCTCGGAGTGTTCGAAGGCCACGACGAAGAAGCCGCTGAGTTCCCGTTCGACCTGCAGGTGGAAGCCGGCCTCCACCGCCGCGCGGGCGACGGCGCGGGCCTTGCCGTCGGTGGCGAAGGCGTGGCCGGAGTTGCGGTACAGGTTGCGCGGGAACTGATCGAGCAGGATGAGCAGGGCAAGCGCGCCCTCCGCGGTGGCGGCCCAGGCGTCGTACTCGCCGCGCGCGGCGCGGTGATGCACCGGCTCGAACTTCAGGCGGATGCTGTCGTCGAAGGCCGCGTTCTTGGCGAACCATTTGGCCGGGCCGGCCTGACGCCAGAAGCCGAGGATATCGATAGGGGTCGCCGCCACGCCGGATCGCCTTTTGTTTCTGTTGGGACGACAGTCGGTTAGCTGGCCGTCACGTTCAAGCGCGGTTCAGGCGGGGCAGGACATTCTCGCCGTCAGTTGGGACATTTTGCGGCCGCTGCGGCGGCCGGTGAGGCGAACGAACATGAAGATCAAGATGGCTGCACTGGGCGTCATGCTGCTGGCCAGCGCCAGCA
>JAEYTM010000179.1 GCA_023434015.1 Pseudomonadota bacterium
GGGCGACGTTGGCGCGGGCGGTGAGCCAGGGGGCGAGCGTCGGGGCCTGGAAGACCACAGCCGTCTCGCCACGACCGGCGGCGCGACGCACCTGGCCGCGGGTGGGCGACTCCAGGCCGGCCAGCAGCCGCAGGGCGGTGGACTTGCCGCAGCCGGAGGGGCCGACGAGGGCGACGATCTCGCCCGCTGACAGCTCAAGGCCGAACGGCCCGAGCGCGCGTCCCCGTCCCGGGTAATCGACCTCGACGTCGTCCAGCGCGGCGAGGCTCATGTCACGGCGCGGGCAGGAACTGCAGGGTGTAGGCGCGCCGGTAATCCAGCGCCTTCGGATAGACGCCCTGGCCCGCCGCCATGTCGAAGAAGGTCTTCCAGCGGGCGTCGGTCATGGCCCCGATCCCCAGGGCGCCCGCGTCGCCGCCCTCGACGATGCCGTAGGCGCGCATCTTGTCGCGCGCCTGATCGAGCACGTCCTGGGCGATCTCGGGATTGTCACGGCGGATGAGGGCGTCGCCGGGCGCCGGGTCGCCGTGGAGATAGTCGCGCCAGCCCTCGGCGGAGGCCTCGACGAAGGCCTTCACCGCGGCCGGATCGGCGGCGATCAGCCGGTCCGGCGCCAGCACCATGGTCGCGTAGCCGGGGAAGCCCTCGTCGGCGAGCAGGAAGACGGTGGGCTTCAGGCCCGCCTGTTTCTCGAGGGTATAGGGCTCTGAGGTCAGGTAGCCCTGCTGAACCACCCGCCGGTCGGCGAGGAAGGGGGCGCTGTTGAAATTGTACTTGCGCACCTGATCGTCGGTGAAGCCGTACTTCGCCTTCAGCCAGACCCAGAAGGCGGTCACCGAGGCGTCGGCGAGCAGGATTGGCCGGCCCTTCAGGTCGGCGATGGAGCGGGTGGCCGGATCGGGATGGGCGATCAGCACCTGCGGGTCCTTCTGCATGAAGGCCGCGACCGCCTTAACCGGCACGTTCTCCTGCGCCAGGTTCATGACGATGAAGCTGTTGGAGCCCATGCCCAGCTCCACCGCGCCGGCCGCCAGCAGCTGAGGCACGTTCACGCCGGGGCCGCCCTGGACGATCTGCACGTCGAGGCCGCGCCGCGCATAGGCGCCGGTCGCCAGGGCCTGGTAGAAGCCGCCCTGCTCGGCCTGGGCGCGCCAGTCGGTGGCGAAGCGGATGGTGGTGCGCCCGCCGGCGGACTCGCTCGCCTCGTCCTCAGCCGGCGAGCAGGCGCAGAGCAGCGCGGCCAGCGCGACGACGATGGGACGTAAGGCTTTCATGGCGACCCCCGGGCGGCTGCGCGGGAGGGTAGGGCGGTCCGTCGCCGGTTGGAAGGCGCCCCCCGTTGAAGATGCTCGACGTTGGAAGACGCCCATAGCAAGAGAGCGGCGCTCCGGTTTCCCGGGGCGTCGCCCTCTCATCCAGATCCGTTGGGGGATCTGTACCGTCGGGTCGCCTGTGACTTCGGTTTGCGGGTCGCCCCGCTGGTTTTCCGTCGCAGCCGGTTCGCTTTCCAGCTGGTTCCAGGTCGCCCCGGTTCCGCGCTTTCAGCTGAACCCCGCCGCCCGAACTTTCCGGTTTCCCGGTCCGCCCGGCCGCGGTTCCTTTCGGCAAGAGGAGGTTGCGCCCGATCCTTGAGGCCTGCAAGCGACCGTTGTTCGGCGGCGGCGGCCAGAGCGTCAACAGTCTGTGAACAAACTGTTGACGGCGCGGGGACGCGGCGAAATTCACGAGTTAATTCAGAAGTTAAAGCTTTCCACAGGAAAGCGGTGTGCGGACCTTACCTGCCGCCTTCCAGGGCCTCGCGCCGCTCTTCAAGGGCGAGCCACTCCTCCTCGGCGGCGGCCAGTTCGGCGCGGGCCGCGTCGAGGGCCTTGCTCAGGCGATCGAAGGCGCCGGGATCGCGGCCGTAGAGCCCGGGATCGCCCAGGCTGGCTTCGAGGCCGGCCATCCTGGCCGGCAGTTCGTCGATGAGGGTGGTCAGCTCGGCCAGCCGGCGCTGGTCCTTGTAGGACAGCTTGGTCGCCCGCGGGGGTTCGGCGCGCGCGGGCGACGGCGCCTTGGCGACCGGGGCCGGCGAGGCCGCCGCCCGGCCGAAGAAGCCGGGGTTCTGGCCGATGAAGTCCTGCCAGCCGCCCGGCGTCTCCACCGCCCGGCCGGCGCCGTCCAGCCCGATGGTCGAGGTGGCCAGGCGGTCGATGAAGTCGCGGTCGTGGCTGACCAGGATCAGCGTGCCCTCATAGTCGGCCAGCAGGTCCTCCAGCAGGTCGAGGGTGTCCATGTCGAGGTCGTTGGTCGGCTCGTCGAGGACCATGACATTGGCCGGATTGGCCAGGGCCCTGGCCAGAAGCAGGCGGTTGCGCTCGCCGCCGGAGAGGGTGCGGACCGGCTGACGAAGCTGGGCCTCGGTGAACAGGAAATCCTTGGCGTAGGAGATCACATGCCGCGGCTGGCCGTGCACCAGAACCTGGTCGCCGCCCTGGGGGGTCAGGATCTCCCTGAGGGTGGCGTCGCCGGAGACGGCCGCGCGCGCCTGGTCGATGTAGGCGACCTCCAGGTTGGTCCCGAGCTTCACCTCTCCGGCGTCGGGCGCCAGCTCGCCGAGCAGCACCTTGACCAGGGTGGTCTTGCCGGCGCCGTTGGGGCCGACCACGGCGACGCGGTCCCCGCGCAGGATACGGGTGGAGAAGTCCTTCAGCAGCACCCGGTCGCCGAAGGCCTTGGACAGGCCCTTGGCGTCGACCACCCGCCGGCCGGAGGCGCCGGAACTGGACAGGCCCATGTTCAGGGCGCCGCGGATCTCCTGCTGGCGCTCGGCCCGCTCGGCGCGCAGCCCCTGGAGGCGCCGGCGGCGGCCCTCGTTGCGCGCCCGCCGCCCCTGGACGCCGCGGGCCATCCAGGCGTTCTCACGCTGCAGCAGCTTGTCGGCGCGGCGCGCCTCCTCGGCCTCCTGGGCGATGACCTTCTCGGCCCAGTCGTCGAAGGCGCCGAAACCCTGGTCCAGCCGCTTCACCTGGCGGGACTCCAGCCAGAAGCAGCGCCTGGTCACCCGCTCCAGGAAGGCGCGGTCGTGGCTGACGATCAGGGTGGCGGCGCGGCCGGCGGCGATTTCGCGCTCCAGCGTCTCGATGGCCAGGATGTCCAGGTGGTTGGTGGGCTCGTCCACCAACAGGATGGCCGGGGCCGCGGCGACGCCGCGGGCGAGGGCGGCGCGCCGGATCTCCCCGCCCGAGAGGCCCTGGGCGCTCTTCGCCGGGTCGAGGCCGAAGTCGGCCAGCGCCGCCTCGGCCCGGTGCGGCTCGGCGCCGCCGGCGGTGGCGTAGTCGAGCAGGGTGGCGCCGGTGATCTCCGGCTCCTGCGGGACGAAGACGATCCGCGTCCCCGGCGTGATCGTCCGCTCACCGCCGTCAGGCTCGATCTGACCGGCCAGGATGCGCAGCAGGGTGGACTTGCCGGCGCCGTTGCGGCCGACGAGGCAGGCGCGCACACGCACGTCCAGGGCCAGGTCGACGCCGTCGAACAGCATGCGCGGACCGTCGGCGAGCCGGACGTCCTTCAGGGCCAGGATGGGGGCTCTCATGGGCGGCCTCAGATAACGGCTGGGGCGGCGGGCGCAAGGCCGCGGCCATCCGCCCCGGAGGATAATCTCCCGCCAGCCCTTGGGTCCGGCCCTCATCGGGGCTAGATGCCGGCCATGACCGGCGAACCCTTCTGGCGCAGGAAGACCCTGGCGCAGATGACCGCGCGCGAGTGGGAGAGCCTCTGCGACGGCTGCGGCCTGTGCTGCCTGGTGCGCTTCGAGGACGAGGATTCCGGCGAGATCATCCCGACCCGGGTCCACTGCAAGCTGTTCGATCCGCAGGCCTGCGCCTGCACAGACTATGCGAACCGTCGCCGGCATGTGCCGGACTGCGTGAAGCTGACCCCGGGCAACATCGAGGCGCTGCCGTGGATGCCGCTGAGCTGCGCCTATCGCCGGCTGCACGAAGGGCGCGACTTGGCGTCGTGGCATCCGCTGATCTCGGGCGATCCGGAGAGCGTGCATCGCGCCGGGGTCTCGGTGCGCGGCCAGACGATCAACGAGGTGGTGCTGGCCGAGCCGGAGGACGCCCTGGACTTCGCGGCCGTCGATCTGATCGACGAGCGCGGCCGGGAATAGGCGCCCGCCGGAGGGCTGTGTTGTAATTTTGCCACATACCTGCTTGCGTGCAAGCGGCGGCGGACCAATCTAGAAGACTGCAATCCGGTCTATTCAACGAGGGCAGAAGTTTGGCGCGCGACCCCTATCAGGAGCTGGGCGTCTCCCGCAGTGCGAGCGCGGACGAGATACGCAAGGCGTTCCGCAAGCTGGCCAAGCAGAACCATCCGGACACCAATCCGAACAACAAGGAGGCCGAGGAGCGCTTCAAGCGCGTCAGCGCCGCCTTCGACATCGTCGGCGATGCGGCGAAGCGCAAGAAGTTCGACGCCGGCGAGATCGACGCCGACGGCCGGGAGACGGCGCGCGGCTTCGCGGGCGGCCAGGGGCCATGGGGCTCGCCCGGCGGCTTCGCGGGCGGCCAGCGTCGGGGCGGCTATCAGAGCGAGAGCTTCGAGGGCGTCGATCTCGGCGACATCCTGGGCGAGATGTTCGGCGGCCAGCGCGGCGGCCGCGGCGGGGCGGGCGGCGGCTTCGGCGGCTTCTCCCAGCGCGGCGCCGACGTGCGCGCCAAGCTGGAGATCGACCTGGAGGAAGCCATCCGCGGCGGCAAGAAGCGGATCGCCTTCTCCGACGGCCGCACCATCGACGTGACCATCCCCAAGGGGGCGCAGGACGGCCAGACGCTGCGCCTGAAGGGCCAGGGCTCGCCGGGCCGCGCCGGTCCGGGCGACGCCTTCATCGAGCTGTCGCTGGCGGCGCATCCGGTCTTCCGGCGCGAAGGCGACGCCTTGGTGATGGACGTGCCGGTCACCGTCTACGACGCCGTGCTGGGCGGGAAGGTCGAGGCCCCGACGCCCGAGGGCAAGGTGACCCTGACGGTCCCCAAGGGCGCCAACACCGGCGCGCGGCTGCGCCTCAAGGGGCGGGGCCTGTCGGACGCCCAGGGGCGGCGGGGCGACCTGTTCGCGCGGCTTGTGGTCACCCTGCCGGACGACGCCGACCCGCAGCTGGAGGCCTTCGCCGAGCAGTGGCGGCAGAAGCGGCCCTATACGCCGCGCCGCCGGACCTGACAGCGCGGGCGTGACAGGAACCGACGGGGCTTGCATAACCGTCGCATTCAGGCCCGGTTCAGTCCGGCCGCCTAGATTCAGGGGCCATGAGACATCTTCTCGCCACAGCCGTGCTGCTGCTGGCCGCCGTTCCCCCGGCGGTCCAGGCGCAGGACTATGGCCGGCCGTCGCGAGCCGATCAGGAGCAGGCCCGCGACGGCGTCCGCTCCGGGCGCCAGGCGCCGCTTTCGCGCGTTCTGGCGATGATCGCCTCCCGGAACCCCGGGCGGCACCTGAACACCACCCAGGGCGAGGCGGGCGGCCGACCGGCCTATTTCGTCCAGTGGCAGCTTCCGGACGGCCGGGTGGTGATCTTCGTTGTGGACGCCGAAAGCGGTCGGGAAATCGGCCGCCAGGGCGGCTGAACCCCAGTCAGAAAGGGACGCCCGAACTTGCGTATCCTGCTTGTCGAAGACGATCCCGACCTGTCGCGCCAGCTGAAGCTGGCGCTTGGCGACGCCGGCTACGCCGTCGACCATGCCCCGGACGGCGAGGAGGCCCAGTTCCTCGGCGAGACCGAACCCTATGACGCGGTGATCCTCGACCTGGGCCTGCCCAAGGTCGACGGGGTGTCGGTGCTGGAGCGCTGGCGGCGCGAGAGCATGACGACTCCGGTGCTGATCCTGACCGCCCGCGGCGCCTGGAGCGAGAAGGTCGCCGGCTTCGACGCCGGGGCCGACGACTATCTGACCAAGCCGTTCCATACGGAGGAGCTCCTGGCCCGGCTGCGGGCGCTGCTGCGCCGCTCCGCCGGCCACGCCACCCCGAACCTGTCCTGCGGCGGCCTGCGCCTCGATCCGCGCGCGGCGCGGGCGAGCGTCAATGGCGAGCCCCTGCGGCTCACCTCGCTGGAGTACCGCCTGCTGCACTATCTGATCATGCATCAGGGCCGGGTGATCAGCCGCACCGAACTGGTCGAGCATCTCTACGACCAGGACTTCGACCGCGATTCCAACACCATCGAGGTGTTCATCGGCCGCGTGCGCAAGAAGATCGGCTCCGACCGCATCGAAACCGTCCGGGGTCTGGGCTATCGCCTGGCCTGCCCGGAAGGCGAGGCGGACGAGGGCGCCGCGAGCGCGTGATCCCGCCGCTCGCGATCGCGGGGAGATGATCCTCTCTTGAAGCTTCCCACGGCCCTGCGCCATCCGTCTCTCGCGCGCCGGCTCGTGCTGCTGGCGGTCGGCTGGAGCCTGGCGGCCCTGGTGGTCTCGGCGGTGGTGCTGGCCCTGCTGTTCCAGGAGGCGGCGATCCGCCGGCTGGACCAGACCCTGTCCGAACTCATCGACAACCTGCTGACCTATTCCACGGTCGAGGACGGCCGGGTGTACGCCCCGCCGCTCACCGACGAGCGGGCGCTCAGGGCCTATTCCGGCCGCTACTGGGCCCTGGCCGAGCCGACCGCCGACGGGCAGGTGCGGATGCTGGTGCCGTCCTATTCGCTGTTCGACTCGACCCTGCGCACGCCGCCGGACCCGGTCGCCCGGCTGGCCGCCGACCCGCGACGGCCGGTGACCTACGACACCCGCGGGCCGCTGGGCGAGCCGATCAGGGCGGTGGCGCGGCAGGCGACGCCGGTCGGGCGGGAGACGCCGGTGATCTTCCTGGCGGCCGAGGACCGCTCGGCCATCGACCGCGACGTGCGCGGCTTCATCGGCGCCACGGCCGCCGCCTTCTTCCTGCTGGGCCTGGGCCTGCTGGGCGCCGTGGTGATCCAGGTCCGCGTCGGCCTGCGGCCGCTGTTCGAACTGCGCCGCGAAGTCGCCGCCGTCCGCCGGGGCAAGGCCGAACGGCTGGCGGGGACCTATCCCAGCGAACTGACCCCCTTGGCCGAGGAGCTCAACGCCCTGGTGGCCCACAACCAGGAGGTCGTGGAACGCCAGCGGACCCACGTCGGCAACCTGGCGCACGCTTTGAAGACGCCGATCTCGGTGATGATCACCGAGGCGGGCCAACGGCCCGGACCCCTGGCGGAGGTCGTCACCCGCCAGGCCGAAGTGATGCGTCAGCAGGTCGACCACCACCTGCGCCGGGCGCGCGCCGCGGCGCGCCCCCCGGGGCCCGGCGCGCGGGCCGCGGGGG